>NZ_PNDI01000022.1:0-81794 GCF_005887465.1 Pseudoalteromonas sp. S1610
AAAACTACCACAGCAATGGTCTTTTGAATCAAAAGGTCATGCAGTATTATTAGGTGCTCAGTACAACTACACATTCTAATTCTGCCTAGAGCCTAGAGCCTAGAGCCTAGAGCCTAGAGCCTAGAGCCTAGACAAAAAAAGCCGCTTACAGCAAATGCAGTAAGCGGCTTTTTTTATACTTATAAATTAACTGGTTACGAATGGCGTAAGCCATCCGTAACAGCTTAATTATAAGCTTTCTATTTTAACTTTTTGCTCTAGTAGCTTAGTTTTAGCATCGGTAAATTCAGCTAGCTTAGCATTTTCTTTAGCGAGTACCGCTTCAGGTGCATTGTTAACAAACTTTTCGTTAGCCAATTTGTTTTGCACTTGAGCTAGGCCTTTCTCTGCTTTTTCAAGTTGCTTGTTTATACGTGCAAGCTCAGCTTCGACATCAATTAATCCCGCCATTGGGATCATAATCTCAAGGTTGCCAACATAAGAGGTTGCACACGCTGGGGCATCGTCTTTGTTTTCAAGCAGAGTAAATGCCTCAAGCTTAGCGAGTGACGCTAAAAACGATTCATTTTCGTTAATCCGGCGCACATCGTCGCTCGATGCATTAGCTAGTAACACTGATAACGGCTTGCTTGGGCTGATATCCATTTCACCACGAATATTACGAATTGCTAAAATGAATTGCTTAACCCACTCTAAGTCATCCATCGCTTGTGAATCAACATTGGCTTGGTTATAAACAGGGAACCCTTGTACCATAATGCTAGTGCCTGTTGTTTCAAGCCCTGCAAGTGGCGCTACACGTTGCCAAATTGTTTCTGTAATGTAAGGCATCATTGGGTGCATTAAACGCAGTAAGCTTTCAAGTACGGTAATAAGTGTATGACGTGTACCACGTTGCTGAGCTTCATTGCCTTTAAATAGTACCGGCTTAGTTAGTTCTAAGTACCAATCACAGAACTGATTCCAGGTGAATTCATATAATGTGTTCGCCGCTAAATCAAAACGGTAGTTATCAAGGTGCTCGGTGTAGGTTTTAACCGTGGCTTCATATTGACCTAAAATCCAGCGATCAGCTAACGAGTACTGTTTTTCGCTATCGTTAAAGCCACAGTCTTGCTCTTCTGTGTTCATTAATACGTAACGGCTTGCGTTCCATAATTTGTTACAGAAGTTACGGTAACCTTCAAGGCGGTTCATATCCCAGTTAATATCACGACCAGTTGAAGCCATCGCTGCTAAGGTAAAGCGCAGTGCGTCGGTACCGTGTGCTTCAATACCGTTTGCAAATACTTTGCGGGTATCTTTTTCAATTTTAGCGGCAAGTTTTGGCTGCATCATATTACCAGTACGTTTTTGTACTAAGTCTTCAAGGCCAATGCCGTCAATCATATCAAGTGGGTCAAGTACGTTACCTTTAGACTTCGACATTTTATCGCCGTTATCGTCACGTATTAAGCCAGTTACATACACGGTTTTAAAAGGAACTTGTGGTTTGCCGTTTTCATCCTTTATAAAGTGCAGCGTCATCATGATCATACGTGCAACCCAGAAGAAAATGATATCAAAACCGGTTACCAACACGTCAGATGGGTGGAAGTTTTTTAAGTCATCGGTATTTTCTGGCCAACCTTGGGTTGAGAAGGTCCACAGTGCTGATGAGAACCACGTATCAAGAACGTCTTCGTCTTGGCTAAGCGCTACGCTATCTGCAATATTGTTATCGCGGCGTACTTCTGCTTCATCACGACCAACGTATACGTTGCCTTCGCTGTCGTACCAAGCTGGAATACGGTGACCCCACCAAAGCTGGCGTGAAATACACCAATCTTGTACGTCGTTCATCCACGAAAAGTACATGTTTTCGTATTGCTTAGGTACAAATTGGATGTCGCCGTTTTTAACCGCGTCTTTTGCAGGTTCAGCAAGTGGTGCAACACGTACATACCATTGGTCAGTAAGTAGTGGTTCAATAACAACACCAGAGCGGTCACCGTAAGGAACAGTTAGGCCATGGTCTTCAATTTTTTCAAGTAGGCCTAGTTCTTCAAATTCAGCAACAATGGTTTTACGTGCGTCAAAACGGTCCAGGCCATGTAAGCGCTCAGGAATTGGCGCATCAAATTCAAGTTCTTTACCATCAAAGGTGTATGTTTCACCTTGGGTTAAAATAGCCGCGTCTTTGTCGAAGATGTTAATCATCGGCATCTTGTGGCGCTTACCAACTTCGTTATCGTTAAAGTCGTGCGCAGGGGTTATTTTTACACAGCCCGTACCTTTGTCTTTATCGGCATGTTCATCGGCAACAATTTTAATACGACGATTAACGATTGGTAGTAAAACCTCTTTACCTATTAGGTCTTGGTAGCGCTCGTCATCTGGGTTTACTGCCACACCTGAGTCACCCAGCATAGTTTCTGGGCGCGTAGTGGCTACAACAATATAGTCTTTACCGTCTTGCGTTTTTACGCCATCAGCTAGTGGGTAACGTAAATTCCACATGTGGCCTTGTTTGTCTTTGTTTTCTACTTCAAGATCAGAAATCGCAGTGTGTAATTTTGGATCCCAGTTTACTAGGCGTTTACCACGGTAAATTAGGTTTTCTTTATGAAGGCGTACAAATACTTCTTTAACAGCTTCTGATAGGCCATCGTCCATGGTAAAACGTTCACGGTCCCAATCAACAGAAGCACCTAAGCGGCGAAGTTGTTTAGTGATTGTGCCACCAGACTCGTTTTTCCATTCCCAAATTTTATCGATAAATGTATCACGGCCTAAATCATGGCGTGTTTTACCCTCTTCTGCCGCAAGCTTTCGCTCTACTAGCATTTGCGTGGCAATACCTGCGTGGTCAGTACCTACTTGCCATAATGTATTGTTACCTTGCATACGTTTAAAGCGCGTTAAGGTATCCATGATGGTATCTTGGAAAGCGTGGCCCATGTGTAAGCTACCCGTGACATTTGGCGGCGGGATCATAATTGAATATGGGGTGCCTTGGCCTGATGGCTTAAAGTAGCCTTTTTGTTCCCAGTCTTGATATAGAGACTGTTCAATATCTTGCGGATTGTAGGTTTTATCCATTACACAGAACCTTAAATAAGTACTTAAATGAGTTAGTTAGCTTTGTACGCAGTGAGCGTTAGCGATTAATATCTTGCGTGGTGATATTGGCACCGAGTTGGCGTAGTTTTTTAAAGCGCTCACGAGCGGCTTGTTTGGCTACGGGCTCTACGGGTACAAAATCAAAAACTTGGTTAAACCGACGAATAAAATCCGGTAAGTGATTGGCCAAGTTAATTAATACTTTACGATTACCAACAGGTGGTGTTGTGCCAATTTCTACAGGTGCGCCGCCTTTTGGGCCTTCACCTTGTAAATTGTGGGGCACAAAACTGTCGGCATCAAATGTCCAAATAGTTTCGTCAATGCTGTTGGCGGTTGCTTCGCTGTCTACAAAAATAAATACGCGTTGACCAAGCCGATACTGTTGCCCAGCTATTTGAGCTGCTAAAGCAAAGTGATCATCGGCTTTAGCTAATGACTCATCTTGTTGCTTTAAAATGAAAAACTGGGCATTCATGTTCATTGTATCGGGATTTCCCATGACATTGATTGTGCTGTTATTAAATACACACAAATTAAGAAGGGGATTTTGCCATATAACGGGGTTTGCTTCAATTAATACCCAATAAATAAGGCGCTTTAAAAGCGCCTTATTTTATACTCTATATTGGGCTGTGAAGCCTTTTACAGGTTTGTTAGTCTTGGGTTGCTTCGCTAATGCCTGCTCGGTTTAATAAATACTGAGTTAGCATAGGTACAGGGCGACCCGTTGCACCTTTTTTAGCGCCGCTGCGCCATGCCGTACCGGCAATATCTAAATGTGCCCAGTTATACTTTTTAGTAAATTTAGATAAGAAACAGGCCGCAGTAATAGTACCTGCAGCTCGGCCACCTAAGTTAGTAAAGTCGGCAAATGGGCTTTCTAGTTGATCTTGATAATCATCCCATAATGGCAGTTGCCATGCACGATCGCCACTTTGCTCCGACGCTTTTAATAAATCATGCGCCAGTGGATTATGGTTTGCTAATAAACCCGTAGCATGGGCACCTAAAGCAACAATACACGCACCGGTTAATGTTGCCACATCAATCACGGTTTCTGGTTCAAAACGCTCAACATAGGTTAGCGCGTCACATAACACTAAACGGCCTTCGGCATCAGTATTAAGTACTTCAACCGTTTGCCCAGACATAGTGGTTAAAATATCACCTGGGCGATAGGCGTTTGAGCTTGGCATGTTTTCACAACCGGCTAAAACGCCAATTACATTTATAGGTAGCTGCATTTGTGCAAGCGAGCGCATGGCACCAATAACACCAGCAGCACCGCCCATGTCGTATTTCATTTCATCCATGCCTTCGCCTGGTTTTAATGAAATACCGCCTGAGTCAAAGGTTAAGCCTTTACCAACTAATACGATAGGCGCTTGGTCATCGCCTGCGCCTTTGTAGTTAATTACCGACATAACCGATTCGTTATCACTGCCACGACCAACTGCTAGGTATGAGTTCATACCTAGTTCTGCCATTTTATCTTCGCCAATCAGCTCAACAGTGATGTTGTCAAAATTAGTCTCAAGTTCTTTGGCTTGCTCGCCGAGATACGCTGGATTACAAATATTAGGCGGCATATTGGCAACGTCTTTGCACAATTTGCTACCAGCAGCAATCGCTAGGCCATGCTCAATGGCACTTTCACCTATAGTCAGTTCGCGGCGCGTAGGAACGTTAAATACCATTTTACGCAGTGGACGACGTGGGTCTACTTTCTTACTTTTTAGCTGATTGAAGGTGTATAAACAGTCTTGGGTTGTTTCTACCGCTTGACGCACTTTCCAATAGGTATCACGGCCTTTAACGTGTTGCTCAGTTAAAAAGCACACTGCTTCCATCGAGCCTGTTTCATTTAAGGTGTTGATAGTTTTTGAAATAATTTGTTTATATTGTTTATCGTCTAGTTCGCGTTCTTTACCGCAGCCAACGAGTAGAATACGTTCGCTTAAAATATTAGGTACATGGTGTAATAGTAATACTTGCCCTGGCTTACCTTCTAAGTCGCCACGGCGTAATAAATTTGAGATATAACCATCGCTGATTTTATCAAGTTGTTCACCAATGGGGGATAACCTGCGTGGTTCGTATACGCCAACAACAATACATGCACTGCGTTGTTTTTCTGGGCTACCACTTTTTACGTTGAATTCCATTGTCACTCCTGATTTTGAGTCATCTATAGAAGCTAAGTTGGGACTAAAAATGTGTTTTCTAGTCTTTTTACCTAAATTTTTAGGTCTAGCGCTAATATTAGTAGATTTTACTCGACTCTTACTGTGTATTTGAACTTTATATGCTTAAGGGTTACTAATGCAACATTATATCGTGATGTTAGGTAGGATAATTAATATTGATGGCTTATAATATGTGCTTAATACTCATTTAAAATGAGTGAATTAACTAGTTCACTCATTGTTTTTTATTACTAAATTGAAATTCCATGTTTAACAGGGGCGAATGTTGCTAATTTTCCGTTATTTGACCACTGAGGTTTTAAAATCGCAGGTCGCCGTATTTTTAACTTTAATGACCATATTCTTGTCGCAAAAGTTTGTTGTCATTCTTGGTGATGCCTCAGAAGGGAGTATCCCAGCAAAGCTTGTGTTTGCCATGATTGCGCTTAAATTGCCGCAGTTGGCATCGTTAATTTTGCCTCTGAGCTTATTTTTAGGAATTATTTTAGCTTACAGCCGGATTTACGCCGACAGTGAAATGACAGTACTTAAAGCCTGTGGCGTGAGTGAGTGGTATGTAGTGCGTATTACGCTAATTTCAAGTGTCATCTTAGCGTTGTTGGCCGCGGTACTTACTTTGTATATTGCACCGTGGGCAAGCGAACAAGAATACCAACTTAAAGAGCAAGCCAAGGCTGATGCTGGTTTATCTGCACTTCGAGCTGGACGTTTTCAACAAACCGGTAACGAAAAAGCCGTGGTGTTTATTCATAACATTGAAAATGGCGGCAAAGAGCTCAACAAAGTTTTTGTGGCACAACTACCCGATAGTGAAAAAAGTGACCTAGCGCGTTTAGTTTATGCAGAGCAGGGCGTTGTTATTGAAGCGCAAAATGGTGAGCAGCAGTTAGTGCTCACTGATGGTAAGCGCTATGAAACTGACGGCGAAGCGCCCTCACTTAACTTAACTGAGTTTGATGGTTACAGCGTACAAATTCGCGAGCAAGAAATAGAACATCAACGTCGTAAGTTAGAAGCCGTGCCAACTCGTGAGTTAATGTCTATTAACACTCCAGAAGCAATTGCACAGTGGCAATGGCGTTTAGCTATTCCGTTATCTATTCCATTATTAACTTTACTAGCAGTGCCCCTGAGCGTTGTTAATCCACGCCAAGGTAAATTTGCTAAATTAGTGCCCGCTTTGAGCTTATATTTAGGGTATTTCATTTTACTTAACGCGGCCAAGTTTGCTGTAGAAGATGGGAAAATTCCGCCCTCTATTGGCCTATGGTGGATTCACTTAAGTGCATTATTTATAGGTAGTTTATTAATTATTAAAGGCCGCCCATTAGGTGTTTGGCTGAAGGCTGTCGTGACTAAACGGGAGCAACACATATGATGAAAACGCTTGATTGGTATTTAGGCCGTAGCATTATGCAAACGACTGGATTTGCACTAATGGTGTTGGTGGGGATCAGTACTTTAATAAAATTTATAGAGCAACTTAAATCGGTTGGCCGAGGTAGTTACGATATTATGACCGCCTTGCTATATACCATTTATAGTATGCCCGGCGATTTAGTGGTGTTTTTCCCAATGGCAGCACTTATTGGTGGCTTAACTGGGTTAGGCGCTTTAGCTTCTAATAGTGAGTTGGTAGTAATGCAAGCCGCGGGTATGTCGCGTTTACAAATCATTGGCTCGGTAATGAAAACCGCAATTTTTATGGCGCTGTGCGTAATGGCGCTAGGTGAGTGGGGGGCGCCCGCTGCTCAGCTGCACGCCAAAGAAATGCGTAACCAAGCTATTCATGGCGGGGATGTATTTAATGCACAAAAAGGCGTGTGGGCTAAAGATGGCAGTAACTTTATTAATATTGAAGATGTTGACCAAAATGGCATGCTGCGCGGCGTAAATATGTACCACTTTGATAAGTCGTTGCAACTTACACAAATTACTAAAGCAAAAGAAGCAGTAGGGCGTGATAATGGCTGGCTACTGCGCGATGTGAACAAAGTATTGATCAGTGAAGAGCTAATTACCACGGAGCAAGTTACTGAAGAGTTTTACTCATCTCAGCTGACCGGTGAAAAACTTGGCGTGGTTTCAGTAAAACCAGAGTCACTGTCATTTTCAGGATTGTGGTCATATTTAGCTTATTTACAGCAAAATGAGCAAGATACAAGTACCTATGATTTAGCACTATGGCGTAAATTAATGCAGCCAGTGTCTATTGCTGTGATGTTGTTGGTTGCCTTATCGTTTATATTTGGTCCGTTGCGAACCGTAACTATGGGGGCACGAATTATCATGGGAGTGGTAACGGGGATAGTGTTTCACTTAACTAATGAGATATTTGGCCCTGTGGTAATGGTATATCAAATCCCAGCCATTGTAGGCGCCGTTCTACCGAGCATTTTATTTACTGGGTTTGCAGCTTATTTGATGAATAAGCGGGTGTAGCTAGACTTAAAGCTTAAATAAAAAACGCGGCCTTTTTTAAAAGTGCCGCGTTTTTTTATGCTTTAGCTTATACCAATTCACTAGATTAAGTATTAATCTAGTTCGCGATACACGCGTTTATTTTCTTCTTTGGTGAGCGTAACCACTTCGGTTTTTGATAAGTAATCTTGTAGTGCTTTTTTATTTTTAAAGTCGACTAATACCACTAAATTTCCTAAACCAAGTAATGCGCTGATACTGCGGATAATAGCTTGTGGCCAGCTGATTAAACTTCCTTGGTTGGTTTGTACTTTTAAGCGCCATGCTCGCATACCAATTGTTTGCCCACTTTTCGTCCAAAAATAACCAAAAAATATCAAGCCAACAAGCACCAGCAGCGAGCTACGAATACCAGAAAGTAATAGTGAATCTTGAATACGTGCAGATACATCTTCAGCGCCATTGAGGGCAATAACATCAAGGGAAATAAGTCCTTGGATAGCAAATAAATACAATACCACCGTTAGCATCGCAAATGCGATAATAGCTAATGTGTCGTACACCAATGACGCAAAACGACGCCAAAACCCTGCTCGTGGAAACTCAGCCGACATAAATATACTCTCACTGTTAATGTGCGCGATAGTTTAGCAAATAAGCCGCTAAATACTACCTATTACGCTACGTGCTTAACCAGCTATTGGTTCAAATGTTAATGGTTGCCTAAATGTTAAGCGGTCGATCACGCTTAATACATAAAACGCTTGCCGCTTTGCTCATTGTTTGTATAATGCTAGGCAATGAGATGGAAGAGGGTACATAATCTTTCACTCTTAAGTGGTTTTTCTTTATCTTCTCGTGTTTAGAAGGTTAAAGAAAAATGATGCCAGCGTGATGAAATTGGTATACATGGGGGATTCAAAATCCCCTGCCGCAAGGCGTGCCGGTTCAAGTCCGGCCGCTGGTACCACTTTTTATAGCCCCTGCTAGATTTAGCAGGGGTTTTTTTATGCCTAAGATTTTAGTTGCCGGACTCGAGCGGCACGTGAGGTGCCGCTGTTATAAGTAAAAGTCCGGCAACTTAGTACCATTTTTTTATAGCCCCGACCAAATTGGTTGAGGTTTTTTTATGCCTAAGATTTGAGTTGCCGGATTTTAATTACAAAAAATGTGTCCAACATTGCTACTTTTATAAGCAGTAGGTTTTGATCTAAACTTGGCCTGTAAACGTTTGGTTTACCTAACCTTAAGCTCTGCTTGAGATAGGTTTCTTATCCAGAACTAAGGTTATATAGTAAACACAGGCCTGATTTTAATCGTATTTTTCATTGATACGAGTGTGCTAAGTTATGCAATGTGTTTTGACTCGGGTATTATATACCTCAACCTCTTGTTGCGAATAAAACATCATGACTCAACTAACCGCAAAACAGAATATTCAAGCGATTGTAAAAGCGATTAAGGCTGAAGAAGCATTACTGCGTAAAAAACACCCGCTATTAATGCATCAAAATACCTTAGGAATGGCTATTTTATTACTTTCTTTGAGTGCATTAATCGGAATTGGCACGCTGTATTATTTTGCTATTATTCCCGCTTGGCTATGCATTATTTTAGCGGCCATTGCTACCTCAATTTCCCATGAGCTTGAGCATGACTTAATCCACAAACAGTACTTTAGCAACCAACCATTTTTGCATAATTTTATGATGTTAACCGTGTGGCTGATGCGTCCTAATACCATAAGCCCATGGTACCGTCGCAAGATGCATTTACATCATCACAAAACGTCGGGTACTGAGCAAGATTTAGAAGAGCGTTTGGTAGGTAATGGTATTAAAAATCCGTTTTTACGTGCCTTGGTAATTGTTGATGGATTACTCGGTTTATTAATTAATGCAAAACGTTTTAGTAAAGAAATTAATGGGTTTAGCTTCTTTAAAGTGTTTAATGCAGGTTTTCCCATTACTACTGCGTATTTCGCCATTTTATATAGCGTAATTGTGTTTCACTTAGTTAATTTGTTCACTCCACTGGCTGCTAATTCACCTGTATTGCTGCTTGATGTAATGAATGTGTTTGAATTTCTAATGGTGGTGCTGATTGTGCCTAATATTGTGCGTTCGAGCTCACTTAATTTTGTTACTTCAAGTATGCATTATTACGGCGGTGTTAATAATATGCTTGAACAAACTCACGTCATCACCAGCCGTTTGTTTATGCCATTTAATTTATTTTGCTTTAACTTTGGGCATACTCATACTATTCATCATTTTGTGCCGAATCAGCCGTTTTATTTACGACAAATGATCAGTAAAAAAATCCTTGAAGTGATGCGCCAACACGGCGTGCGTTTTAATGATTTTGCCAGTATTAAGCAAGCAAACTTGTATCAGTAATACTCAGTGTAAAATGGCATCATAATGCAGTCGGACTCGCAGCAGCAATTAACTCAGCAAGATGCGTTAGCGCAATGTGTACAAGCTATAAAGGGGACCAGTTTTGCGCAAAAGCTGGTTAATTACATTGCCCTTATTGTTGAGTTTGATTGTGCGGTTGTATTGGCTTGCAGAGTAAATAAGCATCCCATTTATTTGTTCGATTCTATCGAGAAACAGCGTGAACTTTTATTTCAGCGCTACCTTACTAACTCGTTTGTAAACGACCCTTTTTATACTGAACTGATTAGTAAAGCTGAGGAAGGAGTATTTCGGCTCGCTGATATAGCTCGTTATCAAGATGAACTGACCTTTAAGGCATATCAACAGCAGTTTTATACTCACACTGACTGGACTGATGAGCTAAGTATTTGTACTAATATAGGTAACGGTCGCTCGATTGTTATTTACCTTGGTTTATTATCCAATAACCAGCGCTTTAGTGCGTTGCAAAAGCAGCAATTAATAGCACATTTTAATTTAATAAAAGCACTGTGTAGCCAACATTGGGGTAGCCAAAAATTACTATTAAATCAATTTAATAGTTCAGTTACTGGGCAGCTTATAGAAAATGCCCTCACATCATTTGCTAACCAACAACTCACTCAACGAGAGCATCAAGTGGCTTGTTTAATTGTGCAAGGTTGCGACTCTGCAGATATTGCTGTTCAGCTTGGGATTGCTCTAGGTACAGTTAAAAACCATCGCAAACGTATATATTCGCAGTTAAACGTTGCTTCACTGAGTGAATTTTTTCGATTGTTTTTAAATCATTTAATGCACACAAAATAAAACGCGATTATGTCCCTTTAGGGATATAGTGCCCATCGCTGAGTTTAATTAGTATTTTTCTTATAGATAATTTTGAGAAATACGATGACAGCACATTTACTTAATGACATTACGCAGCGTGGTTTAGTCTCTCAAGTGAGTAATATTGAGCAATTAACCCAGAAGCTTGAAACCCCACAGGTGGTTTACTGTGGCTTCGATCCTACCGCAGGTAGCTTACATATAGGTCACTTAGTACCATTAATAATGCTAAAGCGTTTTATGGATGCAGGGCATCAAGGTGTGGCATTAATTGGGGGGGCTACAGGATTGATTGGTGACCCGAGTTTTAAAGCCACTGAGCGTAGCCTAAATACCAAACAAACGGTGTCGCAATGGGTGGATGCGCTTGCAAACCAAGTTGAGAGTGTACTTGGTCCGCATTTAAACCAGCCACTGCAAATAAAAAATAACGCTGACTGGTTTAGCAGTATTGATGTATTAGACTTTTTTCGTGATGTAGGTAAACACTTTTCAATTAACACCATGATCAACCGTGAATCAGTAAAACAACGTTTGCAACGTCCAGACCAAGGCTTGTCGTTTACTGAATTTAGTTACTCCTTATTGCAGTCGTATGACTTTGCTAAGCTCAATAGTGAGCTAAATTGTACTTTGCAGATAGGCGGTAACGATCAGTGGGGTAATATCGTCAGTGGAATTGATTTAACCCGCCGTTTAAACCAGCAAACAGTGTTTGGTTTAACGTTGCCACTTATTACCAAGTCAGACGGTACAAAATTTGGAAAAACCGAGGGCGGTGCTATTTGGCTCGACCCTAAAAAAACCTCGCCGTATCGCTTTTATCAGTTTTGGTTAAATTGTGAAGATGCTGATGTGTATAACTTTTTGCGTTTTTATACTTTTTTATCAGTTAAAGAAATTGAGGCCATAGAAGCAAACGATAAGATAAGCGGCCAAAAGCCTCAAGCACAGCGCATTTTAGCTGAGCAATTAACCCGTTTTGTTCATGCTGAAGAAGGCTTGGCAAGTGCGCAGCGTATCACTGAGTTGTTATTTAATGGACAAGTACAAACCTTAAATTTAAATGATTTAGCACAATTAGAACAAGATGGCTTACCAGTAATAACCCTTACTGAAATTAATATAACCACCTCCGCGCTATTGGTTCTCAGTGGTTTAGCAAACTCTAAGCGTGCCGCAAGAGAACTGATAGCTGCAAACGCAGTAAAAATTAATGGTGAAACAATTTCGGCTGATCATAGTCAGTTAAATTTGGCATTGCATCAACGTTTTTGGTTAATACAGCGAGGTAAAAAACAATTTAGGTTAATTAAACTCAATTGAATTTCCCTCTAATGGTGATTTTTTATGTGGTTTTAGGGGGTATTCTTAATCCAAACTACTTAAGTTTTTTAAAAGTCTTCATTGTTTTTTCTCATTACAATAACGGTAATTAATAATTTAATTGCCGTTATTAATGTGTTTTGTAGGCATTTGTAAATCACTGTGAAATGCTAAGTTAAAAGTAACTTTTTTAAGTAGCTGATAATAAAGTAACTTTGCTATCTGTTTTTAATAGCGCTGTGCGCACGAGTTGTTTCTTTGTATTAATCTCTTTACTCACTCAAGCACGTTAATCGAATTGAAATATTTCTGTAATATTTAGGTGTTCTAATGCGCTCTGAAACAAAAACGTCATCAAAATGCCATAATCGGTAAGACAAAAACTGAGATTTAAACATGAGTGAATCAAAGCGCAATACGCTATTAATAAAAACGCTTAACTGGGCTGCTATCGCCTTTTTAGTTTATTTAGTCCTGGTAGCCGTTGGCACTGTCAGTGGTGGTTTTAAATTAGCGTCGGGCGGTACCGAGGGAGCGAAAGAAATTTTTGCATTCGCAACCAACCCGTTTATTGCATTATTATTAGGTGCTTTGGCAACGGCTTTAGTGCAATCGTCATCAACGGTTACCTCAGTAATAGTGGGCCTTGTTGCTGGCGGTTTACCGTTAAGTATTGCTATTCCAATGGTGATGGGTGCAAATATTGGTACTACTATTACTAACACCTTAGTGTCTATTGGTCATATTCGCTCTAAAGAAGAGTTTCAACGTGCGTTTGCAGCATCAACGGTTCATGATTTCTTTAATTTATTTGCCGTTATTATATTTTTACCACTTGAGATAATGTTTGGTTTACTGCAAAAAATGTCTGCTGCGCTGTCGCATTTATTTATTGGTGATGCTGACTTATCATTAAAGAGCTACAACTTTATTAAACCACTTGTTAAACCAGCTGTGGGTGTAATAAAAGACGCATTTAGCTTCCTAGACACAAAAATGCTAGGTGCAGCGATGGTTATAGCAGGTATTTGTTTGATTTTATTTGCCGTAACTACACTAGGTAAACTACTTAAAAAAGCGTTAGTTGGCACTGCAAAAGATATACTGCATGGTGCAATTGGGCGTGGGCCTATCGCAGGTATCACATCAGGTGCGGCGGTAACTGTTATGGTTCAGTCGTCATCTACTACAACGAGTTTAATGATCCCACTTGCGGGAAGTGGTGTGTTTACTACACGTCAAATCTATCCATTTACGCTAGGCGCTAATATTGGTACAACCATTACCGCTTTATTAGCCGCCACATCAATTACAGGGCCTATGGCCGAAGTGGCGCTAACGATTGCTTTAGTACACGTTATGTTTAATGTATTTGCGGTTGCACTAATTTACGGAATTCCTGTACTACGTGAAATTCCGCTTAAGTTAGCCGAAAAGCTAGCCGAAATTGGTACAAAGAATAAATCAGCTGCATTAGGCTATGTGTTAGGGTCGTTCTTTGTGGTGCCAGGTTTAATTGTACTGGCCGTTAGATAAACAAATAAATGAATAAAAAGAATGCGCTATATAGCTTATATAGCGCATTTTTTGTTTTACCATTGGTAACTTACAGACAGCATGGCATTACGCGGTTTTCCTGGGAAGTAACGATCGCCAGTAAAACCAGTGTAATCTGCGCGCTGTGCGTAAGCCGTGTTGGTTAGATTTATTATTCGCGCACTGAGTAATAATTGTGGGCTAATTTGCCACTGGCCGCGCAAGCTTAAAATATCGTGCCCTTGATATTCATGTAAGTTTTCAGGGTCGGTAAAGTAGCGACTAACATAGTGCCATTGCAACGCAAGACTAATACTCTCGTTGGCTTGCCAGTTAAAATCGATATTAGCAACCTTTCGAGGTGCGGTATCAATATCGTTACCTTTAATATTAATACTGCCAACGATTTGCTCATTCGAGTACGTATGCTTGGCATAAGTGCCTGCGAAGTTAACCGATAAGTGCTGATTAAAGCTATGCGCTAACTCAAGCTCAATGCCGCGATGTCGAGTTTGGCCGTCATTAACAGTAAAAAAGTCACTGTCACGGTAGATGGTATTGTGCTTGCTCATCGCATAAGCCGACAAACCGTAGCGAGTATTGTTGTACACCCCTTTGATACCTAACTCAGCATTATTTGCTATTTCTGCATCTAAGTCGGCAGTACTTTGCTCGCGTTGTAATTGATAAAGCTCAGCTGCTTGTGGGGCTCTATAGCCTCTTGAAAAGTTAGCGTATAGTGTATTGTTAATATTAAGCTGATAGCTCACCCCGAGTTTTGGCGAAAGATTACTAAAGCTGTTTTTAGTGCTCTCTGGGCGACTATAACGACAGCCACCAAAACCACATTTACTGCCATCTTCTTTCGTACGCCCTGTAAGCATATTGTTTTGATAGTCATATTGCATATGCTCATAACGTACACCTGCGGTTATAAGCCAATTATTTAGCTGCCATTCAATAGCGGCAAATGGGGCATATAAGGTGGCATCGACTTGGTAATCGTAATGCTTACCTTGCGGCACTGTGGCCACTAAAAACGCAGAACCTTGAGTCGGTTTATCTTGGGTTTGTAAAAAATCGGCTTGGGTAAACTCACCATCAAAACCAAGCTTTAAGTTGGTATTGTCGTTCACATAATGCTGATAAAGCGATTGTAGCCCAAACCCAGTTTGGCTATTTTTTTCAAGTGGTGTGCCGGGTAAAAAGTGTTTAAAAAAGTCCATACTTTGGTCACGAATATAAGGAGTAACAACTAGAGTGTTCTCTCCTAATTGCCAGCTTGCTTTACTCCAAGCCCTAAACGAGCGAGCTTTTCTAAAGGCGTCGGGATCAAAATTTTGCTGTGCTATATCTTCATCTTTATAGCTTTGAAAACCGCTAATATAACCAGCAGTTTGTTGATCTAAATTAGTATACGTAAGCCCAGACACTAAGCTTAAGTTGTCATTATTATAGCGATGGCGCACATTTATTTTTTGTTGCTTTACGCTTTCGTCATCTCGATAACCGCTATCATCAGTAAAACTAGCATTAATACCTAGGCCTGAATTATCCATGGCATGGCCTGCACGTAATTTGTAGCGAGCATAACCATAAGAGCCATAATCAAAGCCTAGTAAACCACCACCTTGCGTAGTATCAGGGGTAATAACGTTAATTACACCATGCACTGCATTAGAACCATAAAGTGCAGAACCTGGGCCTTTTAATACTTCAATACGCTCTGCCATTTCGCTATGCGCTTCGAATAGTTCATTGATATTACAAAAACCAGCTGCACGAAGAGCTATGCCATCTTCTGCGGTTAAAACACCACCACAAGCGCCCGTACCAGAAAGTACTTGCGAGCGCAGAGCCGGTAAATACTCTTGGCCATTCCCACGTTGCACATTGGCACCTGCAACGCGTTGTAGCGCTTCCTCTACATGGGTAGGAGCTATAAGCTCAAGCTGTGATTCACTTAATACACTGATCACCAGTGGTAATGGCGTGGAAAGCGCTTCACTACGCGATGCTGTGGTGGTGATACGTTCAATTGATTGCGCGGTATCTTCAGCACACGCACTATTAATTAAACCTAACTGACTGCATAACAATAACGGGGGTAAATAGTAATATTTCATAAATTCCAGCACATTGGCAATTTGATAAGTTTAGGGTAGGGGATTTTGTGAATTGGTTAAAGCACACTCAACCTATAAACCCGATAAGTAATCGATAAAACAATACAAAAAATGCCCGGAAAAACTAAAGTGAGCACTGAGTAATGTTTAAATAGTAATACACCTACCACTCCGCCGGCTAAAAACCCGGCAATAATTAATACAAAGACCAAGCATTTTCTATTGTCAAAAGCTTCTCCTTTTAGGGCTTTACCAAACATCAAACCCAGATCGGTAAAAATACCTGTTAAGTGAGTGGTTCGCACAACTGCGCCGCTGTAGTTAGTGGCTAAAGCATTTTGTAAGCCGCAGGCTGCAGAAGCGAGTGTAAGTGCGTAAGGGTAAGAATATTGAAGTAGCTGTGCGCTTAACAGCAGTAAAATACCCTCAATAAATAAGAGCGTATCGTAATGGCGGCCTAGCTTAAGTGAACCGCCTGAAAGCATTAAGCCTGTTAATGCCGAGCCAAATATAAAACTCAGTACAATCGCAATTAAAAATAACGCTGCCTTGATGTTGGTAGTAAGTTCAATAGCTAATGAAGTCACCGACCCTGAAACGTGAGAAATTGCTTGCTGTTCAAACCCTAATAAACCTACTGCGTTTACCATACCGGCAATAAAAGCGAGGGTAAACGCACCATATTCGACCCACTTAGGTAGTTTTGTAAACATCCTTTTAGCTCCGGTTTCAGTGTGTAGATTAATCATACACTTAATTAAAGTTAATAAATGAAAAGAGGCTATATTTTTAACATCACAAGCAAGTGATGATCGCTAAATTTAACTTTTGCGTATCAACCAAATTTGGAATTAATATGTTTAACCAAGAACAGCAATCACGCATTATAGAAATGGCATGGGAAGACAGAACGCCATTTGAAGCCATTGAAAATCTGTATGGGCTAAATTACTCTCAATTAGTTAATTTTATGCGGGAGCATATCTCTAGCGGGTCATTTAAAGTATGGCGTAAGCGCCATGCTGGGCGTAAAACTAAACACCTAAAGTTACGCGACCCCGCGATTATGCGCAGTCATTGTAAAACACAGTACAAGCAACGTTAATTTTTCTCATTTCATGTAATGTTCAGGCTTAGCCGTTAATACTCTTCAGTAATGATCACACTGGAGAATCGCCATGAAATCACTAATCAGTATTTTAGTAATGGTTTTTGCGCTAACGGCAACAAACGCATTTGCTGTACCACATAAAGACAAACATGCGAATAAACACGCAAATAAGCATCACTGGAAAAAGCAAAAATATAACCAATACAATAATAAAAAATGGCTTTCTAAGAAACAAGCCAAGCAGTTAATTCGTCAAGGGTGGACTCCACCAGGGTGGCACACCCGTTATCATCAAGGTGATATCCTTGGGCATGACATTTATAAGCGTGCTAGAGTAATAGACCGAGAAAGAGACACAGTGCGAGTTGAAGTTGATCGCACTATTATTCACTTAGTGCACGACACTCGTGAAATACTCTCTATTTTACAGCGCTATTAGGATTTATAAATGCTCACTGTATTGGTCATAGTTACTGGCTTGTTGTTATTAATAACCTTATTACCCCTGTCATACAGTCAGCATTATTTGATACGTAGTTGCGACTTTGTGCGCTTGCAGGTGTGCTACCTAGCAAGCGCTGTAATTATCGTGGCAGTAATAGGTATGTGGCAAATCGACTTTATTGCATACTCATTAATAGCGGCTGTTGCTTTAATTATTTGTGCGCTTCAAGCTAAGTGGATTTATCCCTACACTTGGTTTGCTAAAAAAGAAGTATTAACAGCGCCAAAAAGTAGTGATCATAGCATCAGAATCTTATCCGCTAATGTACTGATGTCGAATCGACATAGTGAGCAGTTAATTGACTTAGTCGATAAATATCAGCCAGACTTACTTATCACCTTAGAAAGCGATAGTTGGTGGCAAGATAAATTGTCCGTGCTTAAAAAGCACTACCCTCATCAAGTACAGTGCCCTAAAGATAACCGCTACGGCATGCATGTATTTAGTAAATTTAACATACTCGATGCACAAATTTGTGCACTTATAGAAGATGATATTCCTTCTATTCATATTTTATTTGAAAACCACCAAGGGTTAAAAATGCAGGGGCATTTTATTCATCCCGCGCCACCAAGCCCAACCGAAGAAGATTCATCACGCCCGCGCGATAGCGAATTAATAATGGTGGCTAAAGCTCTTAAAGATTCAACTCGCCCTACGATAGTCGCTGGCGATTTAAATGATGTTGCTTGGTCACGCAGTACTCGTTTATTTATGCAAATTAGTGGCTTTTTAGACCCCCGTAAAGGCCGTGGTTTTTTTAATACTTTTCACGCTAATTACTTTTTTATGCGTTGGCCGCTTGATCATTTGTTTCATTCAAAAGGCTTTAGTGTAAAACGGATAAAGCGCCTTGCTAAATATGGCTCGGATCACTTTGCCTTATTAACCGAATTGGTATTTGAAGATGCTAATCAGCAATCCCTTGAAACAAAACCAAGCGAGCAAAAGCAGCAAGATATACAAGAGCTGGCAATGAGCAAAGCAGATAAACGCAAAGTACCTATGTTTGAAAAGAGCTAGGTATAGTACAGATATTAGGTTAAAGGTTTTAGACGAAGTTTTTTGTAGCAAACTATTTGGTTTAGCGTTAATTAACAAAGAGATTCATTATGTTTAATAAAATCATCGACTTTTGGTTTAATGAGCTTGAGCCTAAACAGTGGTGGCAAAAAGACGATAGGCTTGATGCACAAATTAAAACTCGTTTTTGTGAATTACATCATCAAGCAAGTGTAAGTGAGTTATTTGATTGGCGTGAAAGCGCGATAGGTAGTCTTGCTGAAATTATTGTGCTTGATCAGTTCTCACGTAATATTTACCGTGAAAAGCCCGCATCATTTGCTTGCGATGCATTAGCTCTAGCGTTAGCGCAAGCAGCTATTGCCAAAGGGTTTGATAAGGAATTGACGGATGAGCAACGCGTATTTTTGTATATGCCTTTTATGCACAGCGAATCAAAGCTAATTCATAAGGAAGCAGTGAAGTTATATAAAGCGTTAGGTATTAAAAATAACTTAGATTTTGAGTATCAGCATAAGGCGATTATTGATAGATTTAATCGTTATCCGCATCGTAATAAAATACTAGGACGGGACTCTACAAAAGAAGAGCTTGAGTTTCTAAAACAGCCTAACTCAGGTTTTTAAATTTATTAGACAAAAAACACCGCGCTTGCTACAAGCGCGGTATTTAATTTTACTAACCTGATACCTGATACCTGATACCTGATACCTGATACCTGATACTAGCTGTGAATCATGATGCTTTTAACATTCACAAATTCGCGAATCCCAAAGCCGCCGTGCTCTCGGCCATAACCGCTGTCTTTAACACCACCAAATGGTAGGTTTGGTTGTGCCAAACCATAACCATTAATATTGATCATGCCGGTGTCAAAATACTTTTTGGCCAGTTCAATGGCTTTTTTCTCATCTTTTGAAAATATACCGCCGCCTAGTCCATAGCGCGAATCATTAGCGATACGCATAGCGTCGTCGTTATCTTTGGCTTTAATTAAAGATGCGACAGGACCAAATAGCTCATCGTCATAAGCAGGCATACCTGGTTTAAGGTTTTCGAGCACGGTTGGGGGGTAGTAATAACCTGTTTGTTGCGGTATTTCGCCGCCTACAATTACTTTTGCACCCGCATTGACAGAGTCTTGCACTTGCTGATGAATTTTGTCGCGTAAATCTTCGCGTGCCATAGGACCCAGTTCAGTATCTTCATCCATTGGGTCGCCCATTTTTATCGCCTTAAATTGCTGGCTTAGTGCTTCTTTAAAGTCATTGTAGAGTGAATCAACCACCACAAAGCGCTTTGCGGCAACACAGGTTTGGCCGTTGTTAATAATGCGTCCTTGTAAACAAGCCTTAACTGCAAGGGCTAAATCAGCATCGTCAAGTACAACAAAAGCGTCGTTACTACCCAGTTCTAGTACGTTTTTTTTAACATGCTTGGCAGCTTGCTCTGCTACTTTTTTACCTGTGCCATCGCTTCCAGTGAAGGTCACGCCGCTTATAGCCGAGTGTGAAATAAGGGCGCTGGCGGTTTTACCATCAATCAGTAAGTTGCTAAAGCAGTGTTCAGGGAAGCCTGCTTGTAGAAATAATGTTTCAATTTTTTCAGCCATACCAAATACATTACCGGCATGTTTTAATACCGTGGTATTACCCGCCATAATGTTTGCGGCACTGTATCTAATAACTTGATAAAGTGGGAAGTTCCATGGCTGAATACCCAGCAGCACACCGGTAGGGCGATAGCTTATGATTGCACGACCTCCTTGCATGTCGCGCTCCTCGTCGCTAAGCATATCGGCGCCATGCTCAGCGGTATAACGACAAATGTCAGCACAAAGCTGAACTTCTTGGAAGCCTTGCTCATAGACTTTACCCATTTCTTCGGTCATTAGTTTTGCTAAGGCTTCTTTTTGGCTTTCAAATAAAGAGGCTAATTTATTTAGATGTTGTGCGCGCTCGGTAAACGAGGTTAATCGCCATTTTAAGTATGTTTCATGAGATTTTTCGATCACTTGTTCTGCTTGATCTTGAGAAAGCAGCGTATAGCTATTAATGACTTGCTCGGTTGCGGGATTGATCGTATCAACTGTGTTACTCATTTTACCTCCTAACAAATTATGTAATAGGATAGGTGCAAAACCAAAGCCAGTTAGTTTCTAGATATTAAAAAGTCATAACTATCTGTTAGTAATGGTTTTTACATTACTTATGACTAAAATCTAGATGTTGTTTGCTTGTTGTTTTTGCTATGGTTCTGTAAATAGTGCAAGTTGTTGAAAAAGTTACAGGGAGAGTTCAAATGAAGCCATCATTGTTTAATACCGCTTTACCGATAATTCAGGCACCTATGGCAGGTGTTCAAAATGAGCAACTTGCTCTTGCTGTGAGTGAGGCTGGAGGGTTAGGCTCTTTGCCTTGCGCCATGTTATCACCAGCACAATTAATTGAGCAGCTAGAAGTACTTAGCCAAAAAACAACGAAACCTTTTAATCTTAACTTTTTTTGTCATAGGGTTGCTGATTACACGAACGAACAAAAGCAGCTATGGCATAATATGCTGGCACCTTATTTTGCAGAGTATGAAATTGACCCGCAAAGTTTAACTTCAGGGGCTTCTCGTCAACCTATAAATCAATCGGTTGTTGATATTATTGCCCCCTATAAGCCAGCAGTTGTTAGTTTTCATTTTGGTTTACCTAAGCAAGCTATTGTGGCGCAAATAAAAAGCTGGGGCACTAAAGTAATTTCAACGGCTACCACTTTAGATGAAGCTATTTGGCTTAGTGAAAATGGCGCTGATGGGATTATTGCTCAGGGTATAGAAGCTGGTGGCCATCGAGGGCATTTTTTATCAATGGATTTAAGTTTACAACAAACTACTGAGCAGTTAATTAAACGTTGTGTTGAGCATATATCACTGCCTATTATTGCTGCTGGTGGCATTGCTTCAGCCGATGATGTACAGCGGTTTAAAGCGTTAGGAGCGAGTGCTGTACAAGTAGGGAGCGCTTATTTACTATGTAAGGAGGCAACAACATCAGCTTTGCATCAACAAGCTATTTTAGATCAACAACAAGACGAGACTACACTGACTACATTGTTTTCTGGTAGAGCTGCTCGGGGTATTAAAAATCGAGTAATGCAAGATCTAGGTGCTATACCAAAGGGCGTTCCTGCGTTTCCACATGCCAGCAGTGCTATAACAGCCTTAAGAACTCTAGCTGAAAAAAGTGCTAAAAGTGATTTTTCACCTTTATGGTGTGGCCAAAAATATACTCCTAGGGTGGGTGTATCAGCGGCTGATATTACACATGCTTTAATGAAAAAATGGTAATTTTTAATGTCTGATAATCCACTTTTATCGCTTGGCGACAGTTATGAAGCACTAGTAAACAAGTTTAAAGTGCAATTGGCTGGTAAGTATCCTCAGCAATTAATAGCGCCCAATACCGTATTAGTGCAACAAGGCGATCTGCAAAGTTATGGGTATTTAGTTGTGGACGGGGTCCTAGGCGCTATTCATGACGACATTGACGGCGTGCAAAAGTGTAAAGAGTTTTATTTTAAAAATGAATTTGCTTTGCTGTTTGCCAATTGGATGACCTCAACTCCTGCGTTTTATCAATTAAAAGTGATTAACGAAGCCAATGTAATTAAAGTACCACTAACACTATTTGAGCAAGCACAGTATCAACTGATTAAGCAGCAGCTTATTGCACAGCAACTTATTTTTAAAGAAGCCAAAGAAGCATTTTTATTACTCAATAGTCCCGAGCAGCGTTACTGCTATTTACTCAAACATAAACCTCATTGGTTGGCGCAGTTAAGTTTAAGCCAAGTGGCAATGTATATAGGCATTTCGGCTATTTCGTTATCACGAATTCGTAAGCGACTTAACTTAAGTTAAGTGCTGTTTTCATAAAGCACTATACACTCCCCATTTTAAGCTTTAATACCTTGGAGTGTTATGTTTTTAATTGCCCAATCGTTAGTAGCAGTCGCTACTTTACTGGACTTAGCTTCATTTCAGTTTAAATCCCGACGAATTATTTTAAGCTGTTTATTTACCTCAGTATTATTAACCTCTGCTCACTTTTTTATATTGGGCTATAACAGTGCTGGCTGCTTAATGTTTATTGCCGCGGTACGTTATTTTTACTGTATTTACTTTAAGCATACTTGGGCTATGTTTGGGTTTATGGCTGTAAGCTGCTTAGCCGTTTATTTTACTTGGCAAGATTGGTTTAGTGCTTTTGCATTGGTGGCGACATTAATACAAACTATCGCTTCATTTCAAAATCGAGATTTGCACTTAAGGTTATGTATGGTGGTGGGAACCTCTTTTTGGATAACACATAATATTTTCGCCAGCTCGCCAGTGGCAATAATCATGGAAAGCCTATTTTTAAGTAGTAACTTACTGGGACTATATCGCTTTTATGTGGGGAAAAAATCGCTGAGCGAACCGCAAACGCAACCCTAAATACTTAGGTAAAAAACTGTGCAGCAATGGCTTTTAGTAGGTAAGTTTCGCGAATAATTGATAGCCCTTGCTTGTCACTGTTTGCAAGTGTACGTTCGTTATGGGCTATCGCTTGGAAAATATCAACCCATTTAGCCTGCATGCCATTTTGTTGTTCGTAGTGTTCAAGCTGTGCTTGGCCTAGTTGCTCATCAATTTGGCAGAGGTAGCAGTATGATTCTATATGAATAATATCAAAGTCATCTTTGTACCAAGGGCGGTACTCTTCGTAAAGCCCAAACTCGCTACATACTTTTATATTTTGTGCGCCAGTTTCTTCACTTAGTTCTCTGATCAACCCCTGCTCTATGCTTTCATGTGAGTCAATTCCACCGCCAGGTAAGCTAAAGTCGTCGTAGCGCTGAGTATACATAAGTAAAATTTGTTGTTGCTTAAATGCAATAGCGCGAGCGGTTGGGCGAGAAAATTGACGACCTTGCTCAATATTGATTGAGGGATGAATGTAGGTTTTTAATAAGCGCATAACAACTCCTTTAATAAAAATAAATTATATCAGTTGGTTATATTAATTGCTTTAATAGAGATTTAATAAGCCGCATAAAATAGCGCTATTTCAGCGCCTATACAGCTACTTATGATTAAACTAGTGGATTAAAAATAAAACAGCTGCATTTTGTACCTTAATTATGTATATCTTTCATTTACATTAAAGGGTAAGTAGAATGGTGAAAAAGCACAGGGATTATTCATGTTAAATATACTTTTAGTCGATGACGACGTCGAATTCAGTGATGTTATTTGCCATATTGTTGAGTTTCTTGGCCACAACATTAATACAGCAACCAGTTTAAAAGAAGCGCATCAATGGTTTGAAAATAACACCTTTGATCATGTGCTGCTCGATTTTATGTTACCTGATGGCAGTGGTTTGCACTTGCTGGATCACTTAAAAATGATTGGTCAATCGCCTAAAGTCACCCTTATTTCAGGTCACCCTTCGGTTAAAGGTATTTTAGCTGAGATGTGTGAGCCTAATGTGTCGCATTTATTAAAGCCGCTGCAACGTGAAGATTTAGAACTGGTTTTAAATGGCCCTAAAAAAACAGTAAAAAAAGCGAAAAGCGCCGCTATTACTCATCATTTTGACACGCTTATTGGCGAGTCTGCGCCCATGCAACAGCTTTATACTATGATTGAGCGTGTAGCTAAAACCAATGCTAATGTTATGCTTATGGGTGAAAGTGGCTCAGGTAAAGAGGTGGTAGCCCAAGCTATTCATAATGCTAGTAAATGCGAAGGTCCACTGGTGGCGAGTAACTGTGGGGCGCTTTCAAAAGAGCTTATTGGCAGTGAATTATTTGGCCACGAAAAAGGTGCATTTACCGGTGCCATTGCTCGTAAAGAGGGCGTGTTTGAACAAGCAGACGGCGGAACGTTATTTCTTGATGAAGTCACCGAAATGCCGATTGATATGCAGCCTAACTTACTGCGTGTACTTGAAACTAAAAAAGTAACACGAGTAGGCGGTAATCGTGAGTTACCAGTAAATTGCCGTGTTATTTCAGCGACTAACCGCTCTCTTACCGATTTAGCGCAGAATAATATTTTACGTGAAGATATTTACTTTAGACTGGCTGTTTTTCCAATTGATATACCGCCACTACGAGAGCGAAAAGAAGATATTCCATTACTCGCAAAAGCGTTTTTAGGTCAGTTGAACGATGAAAATGGTACAGCGTTTGCCTGGGCTAACGAACAGCTTAAAGAGCTACAAACATACGACTGGCCAGGTAACGTACGTGAACTTCGCCATGCTATTCATCGCGCTTTTATTATGAGCGACCCGCAAACTAGCACAATTAGTTTACCTGACAACTTAGAATCGCCTTTTTCAAGGGTTAATACTCAATCTGAGGACAAACAGGTATCAGCAGGGCAAACAATTGAAGAAGTTGAAAAAGAGCTTATTCATGCCACGCTCGATAAGGTACAAGGTAATAAAACATTAGCGGCACAAATGTTAGGCATTAGTACTAAAACCTTATACAACCGTTTAAATGCTTATGGTGGTATTGGCGAGTATAAATAACCAGCATGCAAATTTAATAACAACAAAACGAGGACTTTAATGGCATCACCACAACAGGCAAAACCTTTGAATGAGCTGGTACACGACGCACGTGCGCCGCTAAACCGTATTTCGATGAACGCTGAACTAATTAAGCTAGTACTTGAAAACGATATGCCAAAAGATAAAGCACTCGCCGCACTGGATAAAATAATTGCTAATTGCCAAGCGTGCAGTGACAGTTTGCAGCTTATTTCAGAGTCGAAGTAACCCTAATTAATTCAGGACGATAAATGATTAAACGCAAACAGCAAGGCAAGGCAAATGTAGTATGGGCGTTATTTATTTCTATAGTACTGTGTATTATTGTTGGTAATGCTTTTTTAGCCATTAATACTATTCAAGGATTATCGCGTACTCAGCAAAGTTTAGATAACACTAATATGTTAAGCACGGCGATAGAACAATTGCATCTTTCGGTAGTGCAAGCCGAGTCGGGACAGCGAGGGTATTTATTAACCCAAACTGATGATTATTTAGTGCCTTATTACGATGCTGTTGCGCAAATAAAATCCCAAACCAGTCATGTGAATGCCTTGCATTCTGAAATTGATGGGCAGGCACAGCGTATTGCACAGCTGTTACTACTGGTTGAAGCTAAAATAGCTGAGCTGAAAAAAACGGTTGAATTAGCATTAAACGATAAAGAAAAGCGCGCACTTTTGAGGCTGAATACACATGAAGGGCGTGATCTTTACAGAGAGATTCGGGCGTTGGTTAATGATATTCAAGAGCGTGAATTGTTGTTTAAAGTTAGTCACTTTTCGAAATTAGAACAAATTAAGAAAGAAGCTAAAATCACTTTTGGTATTACTGCAGTTACCAGCGCATTATTGATTTTGGGTATGTTTTTATTGGCGAGGTTGAACTTGAAAAATGCGGCCGAGTATCGTGCCGAGCTGGAAATGCAAAATGAAACTTTAGCCAGTAAAGTGACTGAACGTACTCAAGAGCTTACTTTGTATTCTGATGAATTAAGTCGTAGTAACCGAGAGTTAGAGGAGTTTGCTTTTGTTGCTAGCCATGACTTGCAAGAGCCGTTAAGGAAAATTCAAGCATTTAGTGACCGGCTTGAAAGCATGTTTAAAGACGAATTAGGTGAAAAAGGCGCAGATTATATTGCCCGCATGAAAAATGCCGCACAAAGGATGTCTAATTTAATTAATGATTTATTAGAGTTCTCTCGAGTAACAACCCGAGGTAAAGATTTTACCGATACCGATTTAAACAGCATTCTGAATGATATAAAAGGTGATTTAGAAATAGCGATTAATGAGTGTAATGCACAGGTTGTTACGGTTGAGATGCCCATTATTCAGGCAGATCCGAGTCAAATGCATCAGCTGTTTTTAAACTTAATTTCCAATGCAGTGAAGTTCAGAGCGCCTAACGTTGACCCGGTTGTTAATGTTGACTTTGAACGAGTATGTGAGTTTAGTGAAGATCATAACAGTGAAATATGTTGGCATGTCATTACCGTAAAAGATAATGGTATCGGCTTCTCTGATGAGTACGCGGATAAAATATTTGTACCATTTCAACGTTTGCATGGCCGTTCAGAATATAAAGGAACGGGTATTGGTTTATCTGTATGTCGTCGAATTGTAGAACGACACGGCGGCTCTATTGCTGCGATAAGCACCCTAGGTGAGGGGGCAACTTTCATCATTAAATTACCTGTGGATGCAGAGTTATTCACATTACAAGGAGAGGCATAATATGCCATTAACAAACGTAAAACCGATTACCATTTTGATGGCAGACGATGATGAAGATGATCGTTTATTAACCCAAGATGCGCTTGCTGAAAGTCGCGTTTTAAATGAATTACATTTTGTTGAAGACGGTGTTGAACTCTTGGAGTACTTAGAGCGCAAAGGCAAGTTTGTAGATAAAAGCATCTCGCCAAGACCAGGCTTAATTTTACTTGATTTAAACATGCCGAGAATGGATGGTCGTGAAGCGCTTGAAGCTATTAAGGCAAATCCAAACCTAAAAGGCATCCCAGTGGTAATTTTAACCACATCTAAGCAAGAAGAAGACATGGTTAAAGGTTATAACCTAGGCGCTGCGTCTTACATAACTAAGCCGGTTACATTTGACGGGTTAGTTGAGTTGATGAAAACGCTGGGTAAATACTGGGTTGAGTTTGTAGAGCTACCAAGCACGTTTAACGATTAAGCATATTATTAAAACAGGAGACGCTATGTTAGCAAAGGCAACGAAACTGCTATTGGTTGAAGACGATGAAGATGATTATATTTTAACTCGTGACTATTTAGAGCAGCTCAGTTCCCATGTGTTTGACATAGACTGGATAAGCTCTCCTGAGCAGGCGGTGGAAGTGTTGAGTAAAAATCAACATGATATTTGCTTGCTTGATTATCGCTTAGGGGCATCTGATGGCTTGAGTGTTTTAAAACAAGCGCTTAAAAATGGTTTTTGTGGGCCTATTATTATGCTTACAGGGCAGTCAAACGATGCCCTCGATTCAGCTGCGCTTGATGCCGGAGCTGTTGATTACTTAGTTAAAAACGAAATGAGTGGTAGCCGGTTTGCTCGCTCTATTCGCTACGCATTAGCGCGCCGTGATGTAGAAGATGAGCGAGTGGAACGCTTAAAAGCCGAGGCTGAAAACCGTTCAAAAGATCGCTTTTTAGCACATTTAAGCCACGAATTGCGCACACCGCTATCTTCTATTTTAGGTTATACCGAGTTGTTGATGCTCAGTGACTTTAACAAGCAGGCTGAAAACGAGCTCGGTGTGATTTATCGTAATGGTAAGCATTTATTAAGCTTACTGAATGATGTTTTAGATTTATCTAAAATTGCTGTCGATAAACTCGAACTGAGTTTAGGGGAGGTTAACCTTGATAGCTTAATGGCCGACGTATTTACATTAATGCGCGTATCGGCACTCGATAAAGGCTTATCACTAAAGTTTGAATCACTGGAGCCTTTACCACTAGTCATTCGTGTAGATGCCACTCGAGTTCGACAAATTCTTATTAACCTGATCAATAACGCGATTAAATTTACTGAGCAAGGCGAGATTGTGGTTAACGCGTGGACTGAAGTAGTCAATGAGCGTGAAATGCTATTTTTTAGTATTAAAGACTCAGGCTTAGGTATTGCTCCAGAAAAACAAGCTCTCATCTTTAAGCCTTTTGAGCAAATAGCTGATGTAGAGTCGCGTTCAGTCGGTGGTGCAGGCTTAGGTTTAGCTATTTGTTCTGAACTACTTAGTCGTATGCAGGGGGATATTTCATTAGACTCTCACGTAGGTAAAGGCTCAACCTTTACCATTTCTTTATATCCTGGTGATATCAGGCAGGTAGAGCGCAATTTATTAAAACTTGATTTAACCCCCAATATGCAGCAAAAAGTAGCACCCTGCCAAGTGAGCGGTAAGGTGTTGGTGGTTGATGATTTACGCGATTTACGTGTGTTAGTTGGTCACTTAATCGGTTCAGCAGGCGCTGCGGTCGATTATGCTGATAATGGGAAGCAAGCGCTTGAAAAAGTAAAAAAACAGCTAGCAGACGGGCACGCAACCTACGATATTATATTTTTAGATATCCACATGCCAGTAATGGGCGGAAAAGAAGCTGCTATTGAGCTTAGAAAGCTAGGGTTTAAAGGTTCAATCATAGCCTTAACTGCTGCGACTATGAAAGGCATTCATAGCGAACTCAATGCGTTAGGGTTTGACGATATGATTGCCAAACCTGTCGATTCCAACTTGCTTTATCAATGCTTAGAGTTAAGGCTCGGGCAAAAAGAACAGCCTACTTCATCTATTCAGCCAATGCCTAAACCGAGTAGAGATAAGAAGTGCTTTTTATTAGTAGAAGATGATGCTGATGCCGCACAAATTACCCAGCTATTACTAGAAAGCTTGGATGTAGATACCGATATAGCAACAAGTGTTAAAGACTGTAAGGCAGTACTAGAGCATAATAGTAATTACGATAAAGTATTACTTGATATGCATTTGCCAGATGGAACCGGTTTAGAGCTGGCTGGGTTTATTAAACAGCATTACCCTAATATTAAGCGCGTTATTATTAGTGGTATGGAGCCCGATGCCGTGCATATCAGGCAACTAGAAATAGAGCAGGTATTGTTAAAACCAATAAATTTAGCATTACTCAATCAGCTTGTTTAACACCCTATTAGCTTACCTAGATGTTAAAGGTTTAACCACAGATTGGCGTATAACTAACTCGGGCTCAAATAACGTTTGAATAGGGTGTACGCTTTTTTGATAAACATGACTAAGTACCCACTGCGCTGCCACTTTACCCATCTCATCGATAGGATAGTTTATAGTGCTCAACGGAGGGTAAACGTGACGGGTAAAAAACACGTTATCGTAGCCAATAATTGAAAGCTGCGAAGGTAGTTGTATACCATGCTCTCTGGCACTCACCATGGCACCAGTGGCCATTTCGTCATTGGCACATACCAAGGCGGTAAAGGCTGGGTTGTTTTTATACAGTGTAGCGAAGCCTTCATAGCCACTTTCTTCTACAAAGTCACCTTCAAATAAATTATTTTCATCAAATTTAATGGCGAATTCATCAAGCGCTTGTTTATGCCCATTTAAGCGTTCTTGGGCATCTTTTTTCCATAATGGGCCGCTAATATACGCAATTTCTTTATGGCCCGATTCAATAATGTATTTAGTGGCTAAATAGCCACCTTTAGTATTATCAAGAATAATACAGCGGTCGGCGAGCTCTTCAATATAGCGGTTTAGCAAAACAAACGGGGTTTTGCCTTTACTGAGTTTTATTAAGTATTCATCACTAATAGCTTCAACATGCAAAATAAGTGCGTCGCAGTTACGGCTAATTAAAAATTCGATGCCTTGTTGCTCTCGCTCTGCGTCACTGTGGCCTGCGGTAATAATAACGTGTTTACCTTGGTTTCTTAGGGTGTTCTCTATACCGCTCATCATCGGTCCATAAAATGGCCCCTTAAGCTCTGAAACTAACAAGCCCGCACTATTCGAGCAATTAGAAGCCAGTGATTGCGCAATAGAGTTAGGGCGGTAGCCCAGCTCTTCCATGGCTAAGGTGACTTTTTTTCTGGTTGCATCACTTACGTTTGCATTGTTGTTCATTACTCTTGAAACAGTGGCAAGTGACACCCCTGCAAGCTTTGACACTTCATAAATGGTGGCCATACTATTCCTTGCTACAAATTGCTTTTCTGTGTTAAATCGGCAGTGATTTTTTTAATGGTTCTATTGTCTAGGCTGTATTTACTCATTATTAATGCCACAAGTACACTACCAATCGCAGGGTAAAGTGTGAATGAGGTTAAAATACCATTTTTAGTTGCCTCGCTTAATTCCACATTGGCTTGATATTGATAATAAGCAAGTAACCAACCGGCAATCGCTCCGCCTAATGCAAGCCCCAATTTGATAAAAAATACGATGCTTGCGTAAACTAAACCCGTGAGTCGAAGGCCATTTTGCCAGACTCCGTAATCAATAGTATCAGCCATTTTTGCCCATAATAAAGGCGTTGCCATTTGAGTGAAAAAACACCATAAAAAATACACTAAAAACGCTAGTAAAACGTGTTCATTAGGAACAAAAAAGGCAATGCAGCTCAATATGGCGGAAATATATTGCAGATAAACATAAGCCGCTTTCTTATCAAGGCGTTTACTTAAAGGTTGTGCGCAAGCGCAGCCTAAAATATTACCAATCATACCTAAGGTTACAAATTCGGTGATTAAATCTTCTTTGCCAAGAACATATTTTACATAGTAAATAGCCAACGTTGTGCGCAATACCATACTGGTTAATAATACCAGCGCTGCCATACACAAGATTTTAAACGGCTGATTTTGCCATAAAACGTGAAGTTGTGTTTTTAAAGATAATTTATGCGGTGGATTGCTCACTCGCTCTTTGGTGTAACGAAAACAAATTAAAAATAACACCACACCTAGGCAACTCATAACCAGCATGGTGAGTTGATAGCCCATTTCGTTATTACCATTGCCAAACCATTTTACTAAAGGCAAGGTGCAGCTTGTAACCAGTAAACCACCTAACATGCCAAATACAAACCGGTATGATTGAATGGAGACACGTTCGTTGGGGTTGCCACTTAATACGCCGCCAAGTGCCGAATAAGGAATATTAATTGCGGTGTAAACTAACATTAGCAGGGTGTAGGTAACGAAGGCGTAAATAATTTTGTTGGCGTCATCCATCTCAGGGGTAGTAAAAGTAATCACGCTTATAACGGCAAAAGGGATGGCAAGCCAAAGTAGGTAGGGTCGGTAGCTACCGTATTTAGTATGAGTGGCATCAGTGAGTGCGCCCATTATTGGATCAGTTACTGCATCAATAACTCTAACTACTAAAAAAAGGGTGCCCACAACTGCAGGCGAAATACCAAAAATATCAGTGTAGAAAAAAGTTAAAAACAGCATTACGGTTTGAAAAATAATATTACTGGCCGTGTCACCTAGGCCGTAAGCTATTTTTTCTTTTTTACTCAGCATAAAAGCCACTCGTTATTATTTTTGGCGCTGTTTAAGAAAATCACGATACGCAATTGCGCTTTGTTTTAAGGTACGTTGTTGAGTTTGGTAGTCAACATAGACTAGCCCAAAGCGTTTTTCATAACCATAGGCCCATTCAAAATTATCCATTAAACTCCATGCAAAGTAGCCTTGTACATTAACGCCTTGCTCAACTGCATTATGAACGGCATTAAGATGGGTATGGTAATAATTGATACGTTGTATGTCATCTACTTTACCATTTATTAATATATCAGCCATCGCTGCACCGTTCTCTGTTATATATACCTTAGGTAAAGTGTAACGATCATTTAGTGAAAGCAGTAATTCGCACAATCCCTGCGGGTATATTTCCCAGCCCATATCGGTGGTGGCAACATTCTCTAAAGAAACTTCTCTAAACCAATGATCTGGGGTATTTTTGTAATGAATACGAGTATAGTAATTAACCCCTAAAAAATCGATCTTTTGGCTAATAATTGCCATATCTCCATCACTAATATGGGGCTTTGCATCATTTGCAAGCTCATTAATCACTTCAGGGTAACAGCCCTCTAGTACTGCCCGTATATACCATTGGTTATGATAGTCATCAGCTAATTTAGCAGCGCGTTGATCAGCAGTGGTAAGCGGATAGGATGGGCTAAAGTTAAGTACTATACCGGCTTCTATCGTGGGGCAATTCTTACGTATCACTTGCATTGCGAGTCCATGGGCAAGCAGTAAGTGGTGCGCTGCTTGGCGTCCTGCTTTTTGACTTTTTATGCCTGGTGCATGTACCCCTATTTCATAGCCTAGGTAGGCACTACAAAAAGGCTCATTTAAGGTCGCATAAGAGTCAACTAAGCCCTCAAGTTGTTGAGTTACTATATGAGTGTAATGAGCAAATTGATACGCGGTATCGCGATTTAGCCAACCACCGTTGTCTTCTAAATGCTGTGGTAAATCCCAATGATATAAAGTGACATAAGTTTTAATGTTGCGCGCTTTTAAAGCTTGTAATAGCGATTTATAAAACGACATTCCTTGAATATTCAAGCTGCCATCTTGGTGTAAAACGCGTGGCCAAGAAATCGAAAGACGATAAGCGTCTACAGCTAAATCAGCAATCATTTGTACATCTTGTTGCCAATATTCTATGTGTTTACATGCTTGGTTGCCGTTACTGTTATCTGCAATGGTGTTTGGTTTGTTACAAAAAGTATCCCAAATACAGGGGAGGCGGGTATCGTAACTTCCCTCTATTTGAAAAGAGGCTGTAGCAACCCCAAAAATAAACGGCGGCTTTAAGAGGGCTGACGTGCCTGGTAAGGAGATTGTTTTAAACACAATGAGATACGTCCTTAAGCTTGCAAATAATAATGAGCTTTACAGTAGTTAGCTAAGCAATATAAATTGCATAATACAACAATGTAAGCGCTTACAATATTTTTGTAAATAAATTGATAAATTTTCTCTATATGCTATAAATGTAAGCGCTTACATTTGGTGTTGCAACTATTATCTGCATTTTAAGTTTTACTAAACGCAATAAAATAGAGGTAACAATCTGATAATTAAAAAATAATTAGAGATTATACTATGGCACATATCACACAGCCACTACCCGCAGCAGAAAACAGCCAAAAACCAGGGTCTACACACACCTTTGCGTTAACATCGCTTACGACCTTGTTTTTTATGTGGGGTTTTCTTACTTGCCTAAACGATATTTTAATTCCGTATTTAAAGGGAATGTTCTCCCTTAATTACACCCAAGCAATGTTGGTACAATTTTGTTTTTTTGGTGCCTACTTTGTTATGTCAATTCCTGCAGGGAAGCTGGTCAGTAAAATAGGTTACCAATTTGGTATTGTTGTTGGTTTGGTTGTTGCTGCGATAGGGTGTGCACTATTTTACCCCGCTGCAGAGGCACATGTTTACGAACTATTTTTACTTGCTTTGTTTGTACTTGCTTCAGGGATTACCATTTTACAAGTCTCTGCCAACCCTTATGTAAGCGTATTAGGGCCTGCAAAAACAGCGTCTTCGCGTTTAACTATGACTCAAGCTTTTAACTCTTTAGGTACAACTGTTGCGCCATTGTTTGGTAGTTGGTTAATTTTGTCAGAAATTAGTCAAGCTACAGCAGAACAAGTTAAGTTTCCTTATTTAATGCTCAGTGCAAGTTTATTAACATTGGCGATTATTTTTGCTTTTTTAAAGTTACCTAAATTAGGTAAAGCGATTGACAGTGAAGCAGAAAACCAAGGTGACACTGAGTTTGTTGATTTAGGCAGTGTATGGAAATATCGTCACCTTATTTTAGGCGCGATTGGTATTTTTGTTTACGTAGGGGCTGAAGTGGCCATAGGTAGTTTTTTAGTTGGCTTTTTAACCCTTGATCATATTGCAGGCTTACCAGAGCAACAAGCAGCACATTACATTAGCTATTATTTTGCAGGTGCAATGATAGGGCGCTTTGCTGGCGCCGCGATTATGCAAAAATTAAACGCAGCCAAAGTATTAGCTTGTCACGGTATTTTAGCAGGCTTACTTGTGTTAATTGCTATGACGGGTCAAGGGTCACTGGCTATGTGGGCTATTTTATTAGTTGGATTATGTAACTCTATTATGTTTCCTACTATTTTTAGTTTAGCACTGCAGGGGCTTGGTAAATACACCTCGCAGGGTTCGGGTATTTTATGTTTAGCGATTGTTGGCGGTGCCATTATTCCGTTATTACAAGGTATGCTAGCTGATAACATCGGTGTGCAATTAGCTCTTATTCTGCCCATTGGTTGCTATTTATATATTACTTATTTCGCGCTGTTTGGTGCAAAAAAAACAACGTCAACTCCTCTTTGAGTTTTAGGTGAATGTTATGATTATTAAACGCACTTTTTCAATCACTGCGCTGATGCTAGCAGCAATAACCAGCAGCGGTTGTTCGCAACCCTCTAACAGTGCTAGTGATGCGACAAGCCCAAAAGAAATTTGGCCAACAATAGAAACAGGTATTAAAAGCGATGCTCAAATGGAGCAAAAAATCGCTGATATGCTAAAGAGCATGACGCTAGAGCAAAAAATAGCGCAAATGATCCAACCTGAAATCCGTAATATCACGGTTGAAGATATGCGTAAGTATGGTTTTGGTTCTTACTTAAATGGTGGTGGTTCATTTCCAAACAATAATAAACATGCAACCCCTGAAGATTGGGTTGATTTAGCCGAAGAAATGTACCAAGCATCTATTGATGATTCTTTAGATGGCAGCACAATCCCTACAATGTGGGGCACTGATGCGGTACATGGACACAACAATGTTATTGGCGCGACCTTATTTCCGCATAATATTGGTTTAGGTGCTGCAAACAACCCTGCACTTATTGAAAAAATAGCCGCCGCTACTGCGCGAGAAGTAATGGTTACCGGTATAGATTGGGTATTTGCACCTACTGTTGCGGTGGTTCGTGATGACCGCTGGGGCCGTACTTACGAAGGATACTCTGAGGACCCTGAAATAGTGAAAGCGTATTCCGCTTCTATCGTTAAAGGATTGCAAGGCGCTGTAGATGAAGACTTTTTGTCGGATACGCGAGTAGTTAGCACCGTTAAGCACTTTTTAGGTGATGGTGGCACTGTCAATGGCGACGATCAAGGTAATAATATCGCCTCTGAAGAAGAGTTATTTGCGCTTCATGCACAAGGTTATGTAGGTGGTTTGAGTGCAGGTGCGCAAACGGTTATGGCTTCGTTTAACAGCTGGCATGGCGATAAAATACACGGTAACAAATACTTATTAACCGATGTATTAAAAGAAAAAATGGGTTTTGATGGCTTTGTTGTTGGCGATTGGAATGGCCATGGACAAGTTAAAGGCTGTTCAAATAGTAACTGTGCTCAAGCTGCTAATGCAGGCTTAGACGTGTACATGGCGCCAGATGAGTGGAAACCACTATTTAGCAACTTGGTTAACCAAGCTAACAGCGGTGAAATTCCACTAAGCAGAATTAACGATGCGGTAACGCGTATCCTACGCGTTAAAGTGCGCGCAGGATTATTTGATAAACCAAGCCCCGCGAAGCGTCCTCTTTCTGGAAAAACTGAAATTATTGGTAGTAGCGATCACCGTGCAGTGGCTAAACAAGCTGTACGCGAGTCTCTAGTATTACTTAAAAATAAGCAGCAGTTACTGCCATTATCGCCTAAGACCAACGTATTAGTCGCAGGCATAGGGGCTGATAACATCGGCATGCAGTCGGGTGGTTGGAGCGTTACGTGGCAAGGAACAGGCAATACCAACAGTGACTTCCCTGGCGGCAGCTCTATTTACGCAGGTATTAAAGATACTGTAGAGCAAGCTGGTGGCAGTGCAATGCTGAGTGTTGAAGGGGAATACAAAGCACGCCCAGATGTAGCCATTGTGGTGTTTGGTGAGCAACCATATGCAGAGGGTAATGGTGATGTTGATAACCTAGAATACCAGCGCGGTAATAAAAGCGACTTAGCGCTACTGAGAAAGTTTAAAGATGCAGGAATCCCTGTTGTATCATTATTTATTAGCGGTCGCCCAATGTGGGTTAATGCTGAGCTAAATGCCAGTGATGCGTTTGTTGCTATTTGGCTTCCAGGCAGTGAAGGTGATGCAATAAGTGATGTATTGTTTAAAAATGCAGACGGTTCAATTAATCACGACTTTAAAGGAAAGTTATCGTTTTCATGGCCGAATAACCCAATCGACAATGAAAACCGCAACGACGAAGCTTATAGCCCATTACTTCCTTATGGTTTTGGCTTAACCTACGGTGATAGCAACGTACTTAAAGATGACTTGGTAGAGCAAAATCAACAGACTGAACAATTGGACGACTTAGTGTTGTTTGAACGTGCTATAAAAGCACCGTGGTCGTTGGTATTAAAAAGTGGCGAGCAGCAAAAAACGGTGGCGAGCAGTCGCGAGTCATTAGGTGCGGTGAGCATCCAAACATTTGATAAAGAGGTGCAAGAAGATGCACGCGCTATTCGTTTTAATGGCCAAGCGATGGCTGGGGTTAATTTAGCCGCGGCATTCCCATCTGACTTACGCTCATACGTTGAAAACAATGGCCAATTGCAAATGCAAATTAAAGTAGATAAAGCGGCATCAAGCCCGCTGTGGATTGCTATGGGCTGTGGCGAAAGTTGTCAGGGTAAGTTTGATATTACCGATAACCTTGAGCAATCAGGTCAATGGCAAACATTAAACATCAACTTAAGTTGTTTTGCAGAGCAGGGTGTTGACTTAGCACAAGTATTTTCGCCATGGCAGTTAAGTACGCAAGGTGATTGGCATGTATCTATAGCTAAACTAGCTATAACTGCAAATGCTGCCGAGCAAAGTAGTGTTACTTGTAAGTAGTCAATAATCTATTAATAAGCAGGTACTGAGAGTACCTGCTTATTATTTTTAAACACATAGTACAAAACCTACCAAATTAGTCCCTTCTTACTTTTATTCCATTCTATGTGATTGATTATATTCAGCTCAATAGTTATCATAAAAACATAATAAAACTGCATTCGCTTTTGCGTTAACTATTTGAGAGTATGCCAAAATATTAAAAGCGTTATGTAATTAACAGGTGAGAGAATGAATCAAATAAAGCTGGCTTCGCAGAGCATACAGCCTTCAAAAATAGTCTGTGTGGGGCGCAATTACAGTGCGCATATTGCTGAATTAAACAACGAGCACCCTGAGCAAATGGTAATTTTTAATAAGCCTAATAGCGCGATCACTAATACCTTACTCTCTTCCCATAACGGTGATACGTTGCATTATGAAACTGAATTATGCTTTGTGATAAAAAATAAGCAGCTTGCAGGCGTAGGGATTGGACTTGATTTGACTAAGCGAGCTTTGCAAAGCAGTTTAAAAGAAAAGGGCTTGCCGTGGGAACGTGCTAAAGCATTCGATGGCTCAGCATTATTTAGTGATTTTATTGAGTTAACGCCAGAAATGACATCGTTTATATTTGAATTACATATTGATGGTAAAGTAATTCAGCACGGAGAAACCCAGCTAATGTTGCACCAACCTGCGCAAATTCTGGCAGAGGTAAATGAGTTTATGGGTTTAGAAGAGGGCGATATTATTATGACCGGCACGCCTGCTGGCGTAGGGATGGTAAGCGCCGGGCGAGAGTTTAAAGTTGCTCTTTATTCTGACTCTGGTCAGCAGTGTTTATTGGAGCATCATTGGTCTGTGAATCAAAGTTAAGCACATATTGATTATAGGCTTTATTAAAGTCCTCAAAGTGTTCATTTAACCAGTATTGCTGATTATTTTTGTATTGCTCTGAGGTTAAAATATTGTTTTTTAGTGCGTGATTAATTTTTTTTATTGCCATAGATGCAAAATTATTTGGGGCATTGGTCGCACAACCAACGGCTATTGGAACTAATTTATTTTTATTTTGGGCAATCGGTAGGTTTACAATATTTGATTGATTGCCTTTGCTGAAGTGGCTAGTAATAAATGGGTAATCAAGCGAGTAATCTAAAGAGCCGTGTTTTAAGCGCTCCATTACAACACCACTTTCATTATCACTACTCCAGCTCATAGAAACATTAGAGTGAGTTAATGAGTTTTCAATAATATTGTTAATCTGCACAGAAAAACGACGTGCATCAGCTTGACCGTAAGTGAAGCTTTTATCAGCAAGTAAACCCACTAAGTTTATAGGGTTTCCATGCTTAGAGATTAGTTCAGGTGCTTTTGCCGCGGTAGTTATGATGTTATGAGGGGGATAAACCGCCGTAGGTAATGAATATAAAAACTGTTTATTTGCACTGCGTTTGTAAATAGCGCATGGAAAACAAACGTTCCTACCCTCATCTATGTATTTATTAATCCGCTTTTGCGGTAAAACTAAGCGGGTATGTTTCACCCCTTTTATGCTATGCATTAGCTGTTGTGTTAAATCATCGCATAAGCCAAGCTGTTTTGTTTCTTTGCTTAAATGAAACGGAGGGGTTTTACTTTGTAACCATAAAATCTCTTCTATTGGCTTTGCTGTTTTACTATGACTGCAAGTAGAAAAAGTGACCAAAATGCCAAGACATAAAAAACGAAGTGATTGCATTACAAATAGATCCGCCTAGAAAATTTGTTGCGTATTATACTAGCAGTGCCTAAAAAATAAACATAAAGAACAGCAAAGCATCAATTTCATTGAAACGTATTTATACTTTGCTGTTTTTGATCACCTGCTAGGCTTAAAACCTCTTGCCGTGATTAAATCGCCCTATATAGAACAAACTTTAATCCCCAAAAATTAATAAGCCCTAGTATGGCATTGGGTTATTTCTGAATATGGTATCAATCGCTAGTAGTACATCGTCGCTAAGGGTTAGCTCAAATGCATCAATGTCTTCTTTTAATTGCGCCATAGTAGTGGCACCAATAATAGATGAGGTAACGCCATCCACTTGATTACACCACGCTAGCGCTAATTGTGCAGGGGTGATAGCGTGTGCATGGGCAAGTTCAACATACTCTTTGGTCGCCTTTTGTGATTGTGGCGTATCTCTAAAAATACCGTTACGCTGCATAAATGTCCAACGAGAGCCTTCAGGGCGCGCTCCATTTAGGTATTTACCCGTTAATAGTCCAGCAGCTAAAGGTGACCAAGGTAAATAAGCAATATCTTCATGCACACATTGCTCTATTAAATAAGGCCAATCTTTCGCATGCGCTAAACTAAACTCATTTTGAATAGACACCATTTTTGGTAAATTGTGCTCTTTGGCTAAATTTAAAAATTGGCTAATCCCCCACGGGGTGTCGTCAGAAAGTCCACAGTGTTTAATTTTACCCGCTTTAACACACGCATCTAAACCCTCTAAAATATCAAGCATGTCAGCGGTGTGCTGTTTTGCATCGACCTCAGTAAATTTAAGCATGCCAGGCCATTGCCTTGCAAAATGAGGAGTGCGGCGATTTGGCCAATGTAATTGGTATAAGTCAATATAGTCGGTTTGTAGGCGTTTTAGAGACTGATCAACTGCATCAATAACAGCTTGGCGAGTAATATCACCACCATCACGGATCCATGAAAGCCCATTACCGGCAATTTTAGTAGCAATAACAATGTCTTTTCGTTTCTGTGAATTACGTGCGACCCAATTCCCTATAATTTCCTCAGTTTTACCATAAGTATCGGGAGAGGGAGGAACTGCGTACATTTCTGCCGTATCAATAAAGTTAACACCACGGTCAAGAGCATAGGCTATTTGCTCATCAGCATCATGCTGGGTATTTTGTACTCCCCAAGTCATACTACCTAAACAGACCCTAGAAACACTAATATCACTACTGCCTAATTGACTATATTGCATTACTAATCCTAATTATTCGTTTTCAGAGTTTGCTTTTAAAGCCGATAACAAAGGTTCTGTGATCGTGGCTTTTTGCCCTGTTTTAAAGTCAAACATCACCACTTTTGATATGCCAGTGGTCGTTATCGCATTTTGCGCATGGCTAAATACACTGTAATTCATTATAAATCTGTCTGACTTAATATCACTAATAGTAATACCTACGCTTAATGTGTCAGGAAACGTCACAGGGCGTTTGTAGCGAATATTATTTTCACTGATCACAGGGCCAGTGGCTTTAGCATTGATAGTATCAAATAAATTTAATTTATTTAAAAAGTCGATTCTGGCTATTTCAAAATAACGAAGATAAACACAGTTATTAACATGCTGTAGGGCATCCATATCGCCCCACGCTACAGTAATGTCGGTATGAATAGGGTGTTGTTGTTTAAACGTTTCCATGTATTTATAGCTCTTGGTTTTAAAGTATTTAGATTAGCAACATGGTCGGATGAGCTCAAGGGAATTATAGTTGGCAAAAATTCTAGGGCTAAAATTGTACCTCTTTGAATTCATGACTATAGTAACTATTAACACACAAGGAGATAACTATGCAGAATATAATTAATTGGTTATTGGCATGCACCGTTTTTATAGCGTCGTTTACTTGTTACGCTATGGGTAATGAGGCAGGAGCAATTATTTTGATTTTATTAGGCTTTTCTTTAGAAATTTTATTTTGGATGTATTGTTTTAATAAGCCTAAGAAAAATAGGCGCTCTTTTTAAATAACAACAAGCTTGCTAATTAATAGCGATTACACAATAATGGCTGTATAAATAAACAGCTGTTATTGTGTGATGAAAAAGTTTATTCATATAGACATGGACTGCTTTTATGCAGCCGTTGAAATGCGCGACAACCCCAAGCTTGCAAGTGTACCGCTGGCAATTGGCGGTAACAGTCGCCGTGGAGTGCTCTCTACCGCTAACTATCTTGCTAGAGAGTATGGGGTGCGCTCTGCTATGTCTAACTATCATGCCAAACAGCTTTGCCCCGATTTAGTTATTGTGCCCGGAAGAATGGCTGTTTATAAACAAGTATCAACTCAAATCCGCGCTATATTTAACCGCTATACTGATCTTGTTGAGCCTCTTTCACTTGATGAAGCGTACCTAGATGTTACCGACAGTACTGCATTTAAAGGCAGTGCAACGTTAATTGCTGAGCAGATCCGCACCGATATTTTTAATACCACAGGGCTGACCGCTTCTGCGGGGATTGCGCCAATTAAATTTATAGCCAAAATTGCTAGCGATGAAAATAAACCCAATGGCCAATTTGTAGTATTGCCTGAGCAAGTTGACTCGTTTTTAGCCCAATTACCACTAGGTAAAATTCCAGGAGTGGGTAAGGTAACCTTGGAGAAGCTTAATTTAAAAGGGTTGTACACGGGCCAAGATGTTCGCGAAAAAGGGGCTAATTGGATGCAGCAACATGTGGGGAATTTTGGCGTGTCGTTATATCAAAAATGTATGGGGGAGCATATAGGGCGGGTTTCAACTGAGCGGATTCGTAAGTCATTGAGCGTGGAGCATACTTATGAATACAACAAAAATAGTCTTGATGAGTGCTTGGAGCAATTACCGCAACTGTTAGGTGAGCTCGAGGTTAGATTAAACAAACAGCAGCTACAAAATAAAATTAACAAGTTAAGTGTTAAAGTTAAATTTGCTAATTTTGTTGTGACCTCAGCAGATCAAGCGAATCATCAATTAAACACGGCTATTTTTAAAGAGTTACTCGCCAAAGCCTATCAACGCGGATTACAACAACCTGTGCGTTTATTAGGAATTGGTGTTGGTATTAAAAACCAACCAGAGCATAATTTACAGCTGAGTATTTTAGACGTGTAAAAGCTGTAACTCTAGGTTGCCAGTAAGTATGCAGATTACCGCAGTTTACTGGTTATAAATTGCTAAATAAATAATAATAGGGGCTACGTTTTCTAACAGGATCCTTTTTTATGGCATATCCAAAAGCAGTGCTGGCTCAGCCAGTTAGTGCAAGCCTAGATTGTGCATCACACGATGCACTAATTATTATCAGCGATGACTTTTCTCACATACCAAATACGCCTCTGCGCGATGCAATTTTAAATCAAGCTCAAGTAGACTCTCGCATAGGTAATCAAGTTACCTTGCTAGTAGTTGCCGGTAAACGTGTTGTATTAGCCCCAACAGGCCCTTTAAATAGAGATTATGATGATGTACGTCGCTATTTTGATGCGGCTAAATTAGCCATTAACGAGGCTAAAGCGTCAGGCAGTGTTAACCCCGCTATTTACTTACCTGCTTTAAATACCGACAGCCGTTACCAACACGCGCTGGAAGTGGCCTATTTAGGCGCATGCCAAGCATTATGGCAGCCTCTTGAAGCACGTGAATTTCATGGTCATGGTATTGAGCCAATTACTCAAATCGGTTTAATTGATGCCAATGAGCAAACGATTAAAGCAGTCAATGCATTAGCAGCTGGACAATATGCTGCACGTGATTTATGTGGTACCGAGCCTGAACGTATGGCACCACCACGCTTTGCTGATTACTGTAGCGAACTATTTAATAATAGCGCAGTGAGCGTTGATGTGATTGATGACTTGGCTGCCATTGATAAACACTATCCGATGCTAAGTACTGTTGCTCGTGCATCTTATGCAGTAGAGCGTCATCATCCACGCGTTGTTAAACTTGAATATGTACCAGAGGGTGAAGTAACACGCACACTGATGTTTGTTGGTAAAGGCTTAGTTTATGACACAGGCGGTGCAGATTTAAAAGTAGGCGGCTACATGGCAGGTATGAGCCGAGATAAAGGCGGTGCGGCTTCTGTGGCTGGATTTATGAAAGCAGTTGCTGATTACCAACCTAAAGGCGTTAAAGTGATTGCCTTTTTAGCAGTGGTACGTAACTCAATTGGTTCAGATTGTTTTGTTCCTGATGAAATTATTACTAGCCGTGAAGGTGTGCGAGTGCGCATTGGTAATACTGATGCCGAAGGGCGTCTAGCGATGGGTGATTTACTTAGTGAAATGAAAGATTTGGCTGTAAACGAAATAAACCCAACGCTGTTTACTGTGGCTACTTTAACAGGGCATGCTGCACGTGCGATGGGACCATATGGTGCTTATGTAGAAAATGGGCCAGCACGTAGTGCTAATATTTCACGTCAATTAGCTGATTGTGGTGATTTATGGGCTGACGGTGCTGAAGTATCACGTTCACGTCGTGAAGATTATGACTTTATAAAACCACGTACTTTAGCCGATGATGTGCTTTCTAGTAATAATGCGGCTTCTGCCGTCACAGCGCGCGGTCATCAATTCCCTATGGCATTTTTAGCTGTTGTAGGCGGGTTAGATAAGCATGGTAATGAGTCTACTTTACCACTCCCTTATGTGCATATGGATATTGCCGGTAGTGGCGTTGAAGGCGGCGATTGGCAACATGGTAAACCAACTGCGGCGTCAGTAAGCAGTTTATTTGCCCGCTACTGTTTATAATTCTCTATAAATAAGTCTAAAAAGCCCTGAAAATCAGGGCTTTTTTAATTGAGTTAACTAAGCTTAAAGCGCGATACCACGCTAGATAATTCAACACTGCTTTGTTTGAGTTTGTCGCTGGCAAGGGTTAAATCCTTTGTATTACCTAATGATTGCTCCGTTGATTGCGAAAGATCGTTAATTCTTAAGTTCACTTCATCTGCGGCCGATGTTTGCTGCTCTGTTGCTCTTGCAATTTGGCCGTTCATATCGGTGATCACCGATACTAACCTGTCTATTTCATCCAGTGATGTATTTGCTGAAGAGGCTTGTTCAACCGTAGAAATAGAAATTTCTTGGCTAGATTTTACCGCCTCAACTGCGGCTTTAGCGCCTTCTTGCAGTTTAGCTATCATGGCTTGAATTTCATCAGTGCTTTTACCCGTTCGACTTGCTAAGGTTCTTACTTCATCGGCTACGACGGCAAAGCCTCTACCATGCTCACCTGCCCGTGCAGCCTCAATGGCTGCATTGAGTGCCAACAGGTTAGTTTGCTCTGCAATACTTCTTATTACATCAAGCACCGAGCCAATATTATTACTCTCTTGAGCAAGATCAGCGGTTACTTTGCTTACGGTTTCTATATTACTCGAGAGGGTTTCAATGGCGATAATCGTTTTAGATACCACATTTTTACCCGTTGATGCATTACTGGCAGTATCATTTGCGGCTTGTTCAGCGGCTTCGGCATTACGGCTAACATCATGAATTTGATGAGTCATTTCCTCCATTGCAGCGGCTACTTGGGTGCTACTGTCGTTTTGAAGCTCAATAAACGACTGGCTGGTTTTGCTAGAATCATCTACAGCATGGGCATGCTCGTTTACATCGTTTGCGCTTTTGGCGACTAGTACTAAAGACTCTCTAATTTTAGAGACAAATAAATTAAATGACCGCGAAAGTTGAGATATTTCATCATTACCATTTTCGTTGAGAGTACGAGTTAAATCCCCCTCACCTTGAGAGATATCTTTCATCATCTGCGCTGCTAAACGAGTCGGCGTTAAAATGCTTCGGCCAATAAAGTAGCTAAATAACACCACCACAATAATCATAATAACAACGTTGATAATGATGATAGTGCGCTGCTGCGAAAAGGCACTGTCTATGGTATCAAGATAAACTCCCGAGCCGATTATCCATTGCCACTGATCAAAACCTTTAACAAACGCAATTTTATCTACGGGGTTGTCATTACCGGGCTTTGGCCATTTATAAGGCACATAACCTTCGCCGGATTGTTTTACAACGCTAACCATCTCAACAAATAACGGGGTGCCATCAGGGTCTTTATTATTAGTTAAATCTTTTCCCTCAAGAGCTGGTTTTATTGGGTGCATTACCATCGCCGGCTGGTAATTATTGATCCAAAAATAGTTAGTGTCATCATAGCGCAATGAGCGGATTGAGGCGATTGCTTGAGACTGTGCTTGTTGGCGAGTAAGAGTTTGGTTTTGTTCAAGGGCTGCATAGTGCTTAATAGTACTATATGCAGTTTCTACCACATTTTTAGTTTTAAGGTATTGCTCGTTTTTGAGCGCTTGGTATTGGTTACTCAAGCTCGAAATACTCAATACAATTAAACCAAATATTACAATCCCTACTAAAATGGCTAGACGTTGAAATATAGTAAAACGACGGAGATTTAGCATAAACATGTTCCTGTATAAGAGCATTACTTCTCTTTAATAAGCATAGTTAAAATATAGGCTAATAGAGCTTTATTTTCATAATATTGAATTTTTATATTTAGTTGTTAGCGGTTAATTTAAATACAATACAAGTTGCGCGCTCAGGCTTAGATTTTTAGTTACTCTATGCTTAAATGGATTTAATTATTGTTTGTTGACGTTTCAATATATCTTATTTGCATAAAAAAAGGCTGATACTTGTATCAGCCTTTAGTCGAATAATTAACCTAACGTTAGTTAATTTGTATTAAAATTACGGTTAAAGAAGTTAGTAATAGTTTGATGTAAATGAGTTTGAACTTGTTTACCGCGAAGACTATGTTTTGAGCCTGGGTAAGTCATCATTTCAAACTGTTGATTGTTATCTTGCAGCTGTTTAAACAATTTTGTTGCATGGGTAAACAAGACGTTGTCATCGGCCATACCATGGTAAATCATTAATGGGCCTTTAAGGCCTTCAGCATATGGGAAAACAGCACTGTCGGTATAACCTTGCGCATTTGTATCAGGGTGACCCAAGTAACGCTCGGTGTAGTGAGTATCGTATAAGGCCCAGTCAGTTACAGGTGCGCCTGAAACACCAGCACTAAAGTAATCGCCTGCTTTAAACATGGTCATTAGCGCCATATAACCACCGTAGCTGTGACCATAAATACCAATGCGTGCAGGGTCTACGTAATCAAGTGTACGTAAAAACTCAACGCCTTTAATCTGATCAGCTACTTCAACAACGCCTAAATTTTCATATATTGCATCTTCAAACTTTTTACCACGATTGTAAGAGCCGCGGTTATCTAGTTGAAAAATAACATAACCTTGTTGCGCCATATATTGAAAGTATAAGTTTTTACTACGCCAGCTATTAGTTACTCGCTGAGCATGAGGGCCGCCATACACGTTAACAATAACCGGGTGCTTTTTACCCTTAGCCATGTTTGTAGGTTTAAATAAACGGTAATGCATAACTTGGCCGTCTTCAGCGGTAATAGTACCGTACTCAGGCTGTGCTAAATCGGTTAAAAAGGGAGTTAGTGGGTGAGAGTCGTCTAGTTTATTCTCTTCAAGCCACGTAATAAACTCACCATTGATTTTGCGCAGCGCTGCTGAATTTGGCTTATTCACCGATGAACTAGTGTCAATGAAGGTTTTGTTATCTTTTGCCAGTACAACATTGTGGTATTGGCCTTTTTCAGTTATACGCTTAATTGCTCCTTTTTTAAATAAAGGTGCACTGTATAAGTGGCTTTCAAGCGCAGTATCTTTACGCGCTGCAAAGTAAACTATACCATTTTTTTCATCTACGCCTTTTAAGCTATCAACAACCCAGTCACCAGCTGTTATTTGACGAATAAGTTGGCCATTATTACCGTACAAATAAAGGTGCTTAAATCCATCTCGCTCCGAGGCCCACACAAAATGTTTTTTATCTTTTAAAAACTCAAGATCAAAATGTAGGTTTATCCAGGTATCACTTTTTTCAGTTAAAGCAACGGTTTGCTGTTTCGTTTTACTGTTGTAAAAGCGTAATTCTAAGTTGTGTTGCGAGCGGTTTTGCCATTGATAAGAAAGCGTATTGCTGTCGTTTAGCCACTTAGCGCGGGCAATATAAATATCTTTATCGTCGCCTAAGTCAATCCAGTCAACTGCTTGATCATTAAGCTTTACTACCCCAAGTTGAATGTCAACATTATTGGTGCCAGTAAATGGATAACGCTGGTTAAATAGCTTTACTTCATCAGCATAAATTTCGTTACGAATCGCTTCTTGAACAGGGCTTTCATCAACGCGAGTAAAGGCGATTTTAGATTCATCATTTGCCCACCAATAACCGGTCATGCGGCTCATTTCTTCTTGCGCCACAAATTCGGCCATACCATTTTTAATAACGCCACCGCCATCTTTACTTAATTGAATTTCTTTACCAGATGCCAGTTCTAATGCGAAGAGGTTTTGCTCACGAACAAATGACACAAAATTACCTTTTGGAGAAAAGCGCGCATCGGTTTCAAATGCTTCAGTGTTAGTCAGCTTTTTACTATTTTTTGTTTTTAAGTCGAAGTAATAAAGGTCGCCATTAAGAGGAAATAATAACGCTTTACCATCTTTTGACCATTTGTATTCAAGAATACCTTTACCAAAAATACGCTGGCGTTCACGGCGTGCTTTTTCTTCATCTGACAGGTTTTCTGGGCCTGAAAATAATTGCGCTGAATCAACGAGCAATCGATTGGTGTTATCTTTTAAATTATATTCCCATAAATCATAGCGGTTGTAGTCATCTGCTTTACCTTGTAAGTAGGTAACACGGCTACCATCGGGAGAAAACTTAAGTTGTACCGGAGATTTGCCAGCTAAGCTTGGATCATCAAATATACGCTCAAGCGTTAACGGCTTTGCTTGAACGCTTAATGCGCCCGCCATCAGGGGGATTGCCAGTGAGAGGTGTTTTAGTTTTTTTAACACAGGATTGCCTTTACTTACATAAAATTATCCCCGATGGTAAAGCACAAGCGTGTGCAACTGCAACTAAATGCTATAAAGTGTGAAGTAAAATAACCTAAGGATTTAACATGCGCGAAACATCATTTACCTTAGCCCCAGAGCTGACAAGAGATTGTATTGAACTGGCCGATTGGCCTCTTTGTAAGGTATTACTACTAAATGACAGCCAATACCCATGGTTTATATTAGTTCCTAGAATAGCGGGTTTAAAAGAGATAATAGATTTAACCGAGCAGCAACAAATTACTTATTTACAGGAGTCGGCTAAGCTCAGTCATTTATTAATTGAGGTGTTTAATCCTGATAAGTTAAATGTGGCCGCGCTTGGTAATATGGTACCGCAATTACATATTCATCATATAGCGCGTTTTAAAACAGATATTGCATGGCCTGCGCCGGTATGGGGCAAGTTTCCAAGTGTCCCTTATACTAATGAGCAGATAGAGCAATTAAAAACACATTTTTAAAATCAGAATGGGTTACTTTGAGGAGATAGTATGAAATTAATAAAACAACTCTGCACTAGTGTATTTATAGCAGCCATTGCTGTTTCAACAGTAATAGCGAGCGAGCAGCCGGTAGCTACAGATGTGGTAAATAACGTTAGCATTAAAAACTTTGCAGCACATAACAACTTGGTTTTTTCAGCAGCGCAACCGACTAAAGAGCAGTTTAAGCAATTATCGCAAGCCAAGGTAAAGCATGTTATTAATTTACGTGCAGCAGATGAGCAAGACTGGGATGAAGGCGCGTTAGTCAACTCTTTAGGAATGAGCTACCACGCAATTGAGATTGCGGGTGCAAAAGACGTAAACACTGATAATGCAAAGCAGTTAGCCAATCTTTTAGAGCAACTTAAAGGTGAGTCGGTGGTTGTTCATTGTGCAAGTAGCAACCGTGTTGGCGCGTTAATGGCTATTTCAGCCCACCAGCAAGGTACAGATATAGAGTCTGCGATTGAAATCGGTAAGCAGTGGGGAATGGCAAGCCTTGAGCCGGTTGTACGCAAAGTGGTGAATGACAAATAAGCATACTGATAAGTAATAAAAAAGCGTTACAATGTAACGCTTTTTATTTAATTAGCTTTTGTTAATCAAGGCCAAGCACATCTTTACCTTGTTTAAAGGTCACATCTACAGGGATGTTCGCTTTGCTTAACTTTTCTAAGTCTTTAGCAAGTTCCGCTTTAATATCGCCATGAGTGGCAATGAGTTGATCTACTTTTTCGTAATCACCGTCACCTTGTAGAGTTAAAATAAGGCGCGATAATTTTGCCATGGCATCACCCATTTTATCCATGTTGATGCTGTATAGCCCATCTTCATTTTTGGAAAAAGCACCTTCTTGAGCAAAAAAGTTAAAGCGGATCATGTTTGCTTTACCATGTGCACTTGAGGCACCGAAACGTACTGAGCGGAAAATACCCGCCATAAAGGTGGTGTAGTAATCTTCTAAAGTCCCTTCAGTGATCTCACCTTTTTTAAGTAACTGTTCAACCATATATAAACCAAGAATATCGGCTTTACCTTCTTCTAAAGCACTAGCGTGTTCTTGAAGTGATTGGCGAACGGTACCTTTACCCGTTAAGGTGTTTTTAATCCCTAAACCGTGAGCCACTTCATGGAACATGGTATTGGCAAAAAATGCATCAAAGGTAATGTGTTTGCGTTGCTCTGGCACAATTAACTGCTCTGAGATAGGCACTAAAATTTTATCAAACTTCGCACGCATTGCGTTTTTAAGCTGTAAACGACGAGTGCCTTTTTCTAATTGCACCTGCTCATCATTGGGCAAGTTAATTGCAATGGTTTTACTGCCAGCATTTGAGTGCCCAGCATAATAAACAACATCATAGGCATTTAAGTCAGCATCTGATCCTGGTACTTCTTGCTTGTATTTGCTATCGACAGGTAAGCCTTTTTGCAGCTCAGGTAAAAAGGCAGCAAATTTAGCCAGGCGTTCGCTCCATTTTAAATCTTTAATTAGTACATACGATTCATAGGCAGCACGGTAACCAAATAATTGGTCTTCGTAGTTTTCAATTGGGCCAATAACCACATCAATTGGGTTATTTTTCATATCCATCCAAGCAAAGTCAGAGGCTTGGAAGTCATCGCTTTGTATTGCGTCAGCCCGTAAGTTTAGGTAGTTGGCGAATTCTTTGTCGTCGGCTAGCTTGCTGGCTTCTCTAAGTAACTCAGCAGCTTGAGCAAGCTCTGAGGCATATTCTTCTGAATAAGGAGTGCTGTATAAGTTGCCTAGTTCATCACGTTTAATCAGTGAGTAAAGCCCTGTTTTATCTTTTACATCAGCGTTATTAAGCTCTTCTTTGGTGATGTCGGCTGGGTAAAAGCCTGCACCAAGCGGCTTTTCTTTATAGCCTGATAAGAATACTTCATCGCCGTTTAAGCGATCCCATGGGCCATAGTTAATATCAGCAAACTGACGTACTTTTTCATCATCTAGTTGTGCTAAAAAGTCTTGCTTATCTTTACCAAATGCTTGCTTCCAGAATAAATCATCCATAATTTTTGAAGCATCAATAAGTTTAGCTACCATAGCTTTTTGATTGTCAGACAAGTGTGATAAGTCACTTTGTAAACTAAAGTCTGTATATATGTCTAAGCGTTGACGGTCAATATTAACAAGCGCTGGCCCAGAAGGCGTTTGAGAAGCCGTTGGCGCTGAGCTCTGCGGCGTATTACTTGAAGACGGTGCTTGCTCAGAGCAGGCACTAAGAAAAACGATGCCAGAGAGCAGTATTGCTTGGCTAATTTTATTTAAGATCATTATATTGCCTTTAAAAAGTCTATTTTATAACTTGTATACTGTAAGTTAAGGTACTGAAGCGTGTTAATGTGCCTTAGCATGTTTGCATTAAAGCAAAACCCCCTAGCAAATAGCAAGTATTAGGCGTTAGTGCGCATAAATCAGTGAGGCACTAGTAAATAATCAATAATTATCTACAATTTTTTCTACTTTGGGTATATGTTTAGTACTGCTAAGCTTTGAAATAATTAATAATATAAGACTTGCTGTAAAGTGTAGGTCATTAAGCAAAGGGATATTTTATGTCTACAGAAAATGCCTTACTCACAATTTTGGTTGACAGAATTAACAACGACACACTGGTGTTACCTACGTTACCAGAGGTAGCGATTAAGGTTCGTCAAGCCGCTGACAATCCAGATGTAAATTTGATGCAAATGTCAGATGCAATAGCACATGACCCAGCACTGTCTGCGCGAATGATTAAAGTAGCAAATAGTGCCATTATGGGTCGTGCTGTAAAGGTGTCTAACTTACATCAAGCAGTGACACGTATTGGCTTAAGGCAAATAAAAAATATAGCTACAGCCATGGCAATGGAGCAGTTGTTTGTATCTAATAATGAGCTAATAAAGGGATACATGGGCAAGGCGTGGCAAAAAACGCTGCATGTGGCCTCGCATTCTATTTCATTGATGGAGTTTTACTTAAAAAGAAATACCCACACTTCGCTTAACCGTGATGCCATTACACTAGCTTCATTGGTTTATAATATTGGGGTATTACCGATTTTAACTGAAGCTGAGCGACATCCAGAAGTGTTTGCCAATCCGAGTTTTTTAGCGCATGCAATTCAACGTTTAAGCGGTAAAATTGGTGGCTCAATAATGAAAGCATGGGAATTCCCTGATGTGTTTGTAGAGGTTGCACAGCACTGGGCTGATGTTAACTATCGCTCTACTGAAGTGAGTTATATCGACTTTATTCGCATTGGTGCAATCCTTGAGGGAACCCTACAAGTATCAGATAAATCTGCGGCGCTACAAACCTATATTGATAAAGGCATTTTTCCTTCATTAGAAATGTTAGAGAGTGAGGAATACTTGCATATGGTTGAAGACGTAAAAGAAATGTTTAGCTAAATTTTTGAACAATAAAAAGCACGATTAGTATCGTGCTTTTTATTTGTTTAATAAAGCTTTTACGCTAAATCGTCTGCATCACCTAAGCCTTGAGTAAGCTCTTCAAGAAGCTGTTTTATTTCCTCAGATGCAAGAATAAAGTCAGCGTCTAGTTTAACCGCCATATCTTCTTTAGGAATATCGGCATTTTCTTCTTTAAGTGTTTCGCTATAGCTTAAACGTTTAATTGAACCATCGTTTTGTAGCATAAACTTAACGCGCTCTTGCCAATCCAAGGCAAGCTTAGTCACGCGTTTACCACTTTCAAGGTGTGATTTTACTTCGTCACACGCTAAGTCATGGCCTTTAAGCTTAACTTGGGCTCCACTGTCATCCGCTTCTTCAAGCTCAGCATCTGAGCCAATCGCAAAGCCCTCAGGTGTACTAAAGTTAGTAAGCCAGTCAGTTAAAAATACATCTAAATCATAGTTAGCAAACGCAGGAACAACCGGTAATGTGCCTAACGATTTACGTAGTAACGCCAGAAGCTCTTCAGCTTTATTAAAGCTTGCGCTATTAACTACAACCCAACCATTTTCCTGGTCTATGAACGCAAACTGTAAGCTCGACTTTTTAAATGCTTGTGGCAGTAGCGTGTGCAAGATGTTTTCTTTTAATTCATCTTTTTCTTTTTTCTTTACTGGTCGATTTTCTTCAGCTTCAATCTGATCAACCTTCTCTGCAACAAGCTCATTTATTACAGATGCCGGTAACACTTTCTCTTCACGCTTGGCGCAGACTAAAATGCTTTTTTGTGAAAAGTGAGACAAAGTTTCACCATGTTTACCAAATGCTTTTGTCCAGCCAAATGTTGCCAACTCTTGGCCAGTACATGGACGAAATAGATCTTGTTCTAACGCCTTGTCAAAGTCTTCTTGAGTGTACGAAACGTCTTGTTTAAAGCGATAGCATATAAGGTTACTAAACCACATAGGGAAATGATCCATTTAAAAAATTTGTGCAATCATAGCAATAAAAGCCGCTTCTAGAAACGGCTAATCGAGTTTAAAAAGTGGCAGGGGGGATGACATATTTTTAGGGAACGAAATTCGGTAATGTAACCCTTGGTTAGGTTCGCTACTGACTTCAATTTTGCCATTGAGTGTTTGTTTTACAAGGTTAAAAATAATGTGAGCACCTAAGCCGCTGCCACCTTCATCACGCTTTGTGGTGAAGAATGGGTCAAATAAACGCTTAAGTTGAGCTGGTTTTAAACCGATACCATTATCTTGATAATTAATAACTAAGTCGTTTTCATCGGTATTTACATCTATGGTGATTTGACCACTATTTATATTTTCAAAGCCATGAACTAATGAATTCATAATTAAGTTAGTAAATATTTGGCTGATCACCCCAGCAGGTAAATTAATAATTAAATCATCCGGGCAGTGCAGGCGAATACTGTGGGATGTTTTTTTAATTTGCGGATGTAAAGAACGTATAACTTCATTGATGTAATCTTTAAAGTTAATGGTTCTTAGCGCCTCACTGGCTTGATCAACAGCAATTTGTTTAAAGCTGGTGATTAAGTCTGAGGCACGCTCTAAATTGTGAGAGAGTAGCTGAGCGCTTTGTGCTGCATCATTAATAAAGCCTTCCAGTGCCGAGGAAGATAGCGATTTATTTTTAAATGCAGTTTCTATTTCAGTTAAGCGCTCTTGCAAAAATGAGGTCGCGGTTACGCCAATACCAATAGGGGTATTAATTTCATGAGTGATACCAGCAACTAAACCACCTAATACCGCCATTTTTTCTGAGCCAACAAGTTGCTCTTGCGCAAAGCTTAGTTCATCGAGTGAGTTTTGTAGTTGGGTTTGTTTACTTAGCAGCTCTTGCTCTGTTTGCTTTCGTAGGTCAACTTCTTCTGTTAATACTGCTTTTTGGCGTTCGAGTTCATATTTTTGTTGCTGCAGATCGATCATAGCTTGGCTTAGGTTTGATGTTTTTCGCGCAACATCTTGTTCAAGCTGTAAGTTTTGTTGATCTAGTTTTTGATTACTTTCGATTAGGTCATGCTGGGTTTGTTTTAACTCTTTTTTATACTCAACAACTTTAGAGATCAAATTGTTAAAAGAGCGTTCCATTACTTTCAGTTCGTTATTTTCATCAGTGACAATTTTAACGTGCTGGCCATCGAGCTCTTCTAATTCAAGATATTCAATTTGCTCAGTGAGTTGTGTGAGCGGCTCAGTTAATAGCTTTCTAAATGCGATTAAAAACAAGATGATTAAAAAGGTGGTTTTAATCATGGCGTTGCCAATTAAAAAGTAAATAGAGAGCATGATGCGACTAAAGATCACGTCGCGGCTAGAAAATAAAGTCACATCGCCTACCTGAGTGGCACGGCCTGAAAATTCAAAAATAAGCGGAAATGTATAGCCAAACAAGCCGGCTTTAGTATCCTCTACCATGACGTCTTCTTGGACAAGTTGCTGGCTGTAAAGGTTATGAATGTTTAGTGCACGGCCTAATTGAGAAATAATAGCGCCGTTATCATCACGGATAATAACTCCTTCAACCATAGGTATATCAAGTAATCCTTCTGCGGTTGTTGTGGTTTGCTTTATATTTAGCTCCCAAATTGCTCGGGTTAAACTTCTACCAAATGTTTTTTGCAGTGTGCCGAGCTCATCGCGTATGTAATCTTTGGTATTAACATACTCTGCGAAGATTTGTCCGCAGGTCACCACAAAAGTCAGTATAAAATAAACTGATAAAACTCGTGTGAGTAACTTTGTTGAGAGACTTTTTTGCGGCATGAGGGACTTGTATTTCCTTTAGTTATTCAGCTGTTAATGTACGCTTATAAACATTAGTTAATAAATCATTAAAAATAAACATATATTTTATTATATTGTTATTTTAGGCTCTTAAATAAGGATTCCCTCATGAACTTAACAATAAAGCGTAGTGTGTTAGCCAGCTTGTTTGTAAATTAGGTAGAGTTATTTTGCTAATTTGTATTGTGCATTCATGCATTTTATTGATAACGTTAGTAAAAGATACAGTAAATAACCTGCTCGCTAGTTATGTTGGTTATACTCTTTACTTTTTGCTGACTGAGCAAGCAAATTGATTTTAGCGTGGGTTTAGGTGTTTTATATGAGTTTAATTAAATAGTCATTATGGTGCGTTTTTCTATTTTAGTCTGTGATGACTCAACCGTTGCTCGTAAACAAGTGGTCCGCTGTTTAAATGAGTGCATAGATGCCGATATTCAACAGGCAAAAAATGGTAAGGAAGCCTTGGAGCAGTTGCATCATGGGCAGTTTGATCTTCTATGCCTCGATTTAACCATGCCTGAAGTGGATGGTATTGAAGTACTTGAGCAAGTTAAAGCAAATAAAATAGAAACTTATGTATTGGTAATTTCTGCTGACATTCAACAAAAAATGCGAGAGCGGGTAGCGCAACTTGGTGCAATTGATTTCATTCATAAACCGATTAATAAAATACAACTTAACGACGTTTTGCATAAGTTTGGCATTTATTAATAAAATTCATGATGAAAAAGACTGTTTTATCTTCTAATTTAGGGTTGACAGAATAGCCTTTGTTAAGGCAGTCTTAAGCTTATGAAAACATTTAGTCTTGTAACGACCATTATTATTACAACCACCATTCTTACTGGATAGTGGCATAGGTCGGTGCAACAAATTTAAAGGCCTGTGTTCACTTAGAACACAGGCCTTTTTTCGTTTTATGGAATGAGGAAACATAAAAAATGCGCGTTTTAAAATTTGGTGGCTCATCGCTCGCTGACTTTGCCTGCTTAGAGCAAGTAGCTGCTCTAGCTAAGGCACAATTAAAAGATGAAATGTTACTGGTGCTTTCAGCGCCTGGCGGTATGACAGATTCGCTTGTTGCGTTGGCTAGTGCTGCAGAGCAGGGGCAGGATTTCAACCCGTTGTGGGATGCACTTGTTACCCGCTGCAATGCTTTAAAAGCGGCTGTAGAGGAAAGACAAGGAACAGTTCAAAACTGGCCGGACTTTAACGAATTGAAAAATAAGCTTGATGGGGTTGCACTAATTAAGTGTTGCCCAGATAAAATCAGGGCTTTTATTATTAGCTTTGGTGAACGTGTTAGCGTATCGCTAATGCAAAGCCTACTAGCCGATCATAACGCGCACTATTTACAAGCAACAGACTGTATTGTTTCAACGGGTGGACACATAGAAGCTGAAGCCGATTTAGTCGCCAGTAAAGCCCGTTTTCAAGCGGTACTAAAAGAGTCGCCAGCAACGGTTTACATTATGCCTGGCTTTACAGCAAGTAATGATAAAGGTGAGCTCACAACACTTGGTCGAAATGGCTCTGATTATTCAGCGGCGATTGCTGCAGCGTGTTTAGAGGCGCAAGTGTGCCAAATATGGACTGACGTTGATGGTGTATACAGCGCCGATCCGCGTTATATCAAAAAAGCCACTAAGGTTGATTTCCTATCTTACAAAGAGGCGATGGAGCTTTCTTATTTTGGCGCTAAAGTGTTGCACCCTAAAACTATCCTACCGTGTGCAAAAGCTGGAGTGCCATGCGAAATTAAAAACACTCATAACCCAGATGCGCAAGGCTCACTAATTAGTAACGATACGGTATCTGATGAACCAGTAAAAGCACTCTCAAGCCTACAAAACTTAGCTATGTTGACCGTTTCGGGCCCTGGTATGAAGGGCAAAGTGGGCATGGCATCGAAAGTATTTAATGCATTAGCGCATGATAACGTGTCAATCGTCCTGATCACTCAATCATCATGTGAATTTAGCATCAGTTTTTGTGTTCATGAAAGTGATTTAAATCTAGCGTTGAATGCGTTGCAAGCAGCCTTTGACTTAGAGTCAAAAGCAGGCTTAATTGAGCCGGTAAATGTGCAACGTAATTTAGCAATTGTAACGCTAGTGGGCGATAACATGCGCGCACATAAAGGCTTAGCTGCTAAGTTTTTTGCATCGCTTGCTCAAGCACAAGTAAACATTGTTGCCATAGCGCAAGATTCAACTGAAAGCGCTATTTCTGCGGTTATTGATGGTGAGTTGTGTAATGACGCGGTTAAAATCTGTCATGAAAACTTTTTCACTCATGTGCCTTCAATCGATGTGTTTTTATTGGGATGTGGCTTAGTCGGTCAAGAGCTAATAAACCAGCTTGAACGTCAACAAGCATGGCTTGAAAAGCGTAATATTAAATTAAACCTATACGGTGTGGCTAATTCTCGTCAATTACACCTTGATGGTGAAGGCATTGCTTTTGATGATTGGCAACAAAAACTAACGCAATCAGAGCAAGCATTTGATTTAAAATTAGTAGAACAGTTTGTTAAGCAAAATCACTTGGTTAACCCTGTGCTAGTTGATTGTACTTCATCAGATGCCTTGGCTTCGCAATACGTCGATTTTTTAAATGCGGGTTTTCACGTTGTGGCCGCTAACAAAAAAGCGACGACTAGTTCATATACTTATTACCAAGACTTAATTGCAGCAACGCATAAAAATAACCGTAAATTTTTATACGAAACTAACGTAGGTGCGGGTTTGCCTGTAATTGATAACTTGCAATCACTCTTTGGTGCTGGCGATGAATTACTTGAATTTAGTGGTATTTTATCTGGCTCACTTTCGTACATGTTTGGTGCCCTTGAAGATGGTTTATCACTCTCTGAAGCAACAATTAAAGCGAAAGAAAGTGGCTTTACTGAACCCGATCCTCGCGATGACTTATCGGGAACAGACGTAGCACGTAAACTACTTATCATTGCCCGCGAAGCAGGTATGAAATTGGAGCTTAGCGACATAGAAGTGGAGTCTGTACTACCACAAGGCTTCGCCCAAGGTGACAATGTTGATGAGTTTATGGCAAAGCTACCAAGTCTGGATGCTGACTTTAACGACCGTATTCAAAGTGCAGCGAGTGAAGGTAAAGTACTTCGCTATGTAGGCACAATTAAAAATGGACACTGTAAAGTAGGTATTGAAGCGGTAGATTCATCACACGCATTAAGTGTAATTCGTGATGGTGAAAATGCGCTGGCTATTTTAAGCCAATACTACCAACCACGTCCGTTTGTTATCCGTGGTTATGGCGCAGGCTCTGCAGTAACTGCTGCGGGTGTATTTGCCGATATTCTTAAAACACTGTCACGCTAGGGGGCGGTTATGATTGAAGTTTATGCGCCAGCCTCCATTGGTAATTTTACGGTTGGTTTTGACTCCCTCGGTGCGGCGTTAGCCCCGATTGATGGCAGCTTGCTGGGGGATGTGGTTACTATATGTGAAGCGCCTCGTGATGAGTTTATTTGTAGTGGCGAATACGCCCATAAACTCCCAAGCGATGCGAATGAAAACTTAGCGTATCAATGTTTAGTGCATTTTCGTACACATGTAGCACCGAATATGCCAGCCGTAAAATTAGAGTTGAAGAAAAACCTGCCTATAGGGTCTGGGTTAGGCTCAAGTGCTTGCTCTGTTGTTGCGGCATTTGCAGCGCTGGATAAGTTTTCTCAAACTAATTTAAGCCAAGTTGAGTTAATAGAGCTAATGGCCGATTTTGAGGGCTTGGTAAGCGGTGGACGTCATTATGACAATATCACTCCTTGTTATCTTGGTGGCTTACAATTAACGGGCGACTTAATTCCAAATAAATCAATAGCGTTACCTGTTGATGAAAACTGGTATTACGTTGCCGCATTTCCTGGCTTTTCGCTCAATACCGCAAAGGCACGCTCTGTTTTACCAAAAGAGCTAAGTATGCATGCTGGGGTTGAGTTTGCGCAGCGATTATCGGCTTTTAGCAGTTTATTACTGACTTCACGTTTTGATGAGGCGCTTTGTATTATGCAAGACAATATTGCTGAACCACATCGTGCGCCACTAATAAATGGTTTTTATCAAGCCAAACTTAGTTTGCCAGAACTCGGTGCTGAAGTGGTGAGTATTTCAGGCGCAGGGCCGACCTTGTTTAGTGTATGTAAAACGCTTGAAGCGGCAGAGCAATGCGCGCAGTGGCTAGAGGAAAATTACATCAACGAGCAAGGTTTCTGCCATATTTGTAAATTAGATAACGACGGCACGCGTCAATTAAATGTTTTATAGGATCAAGAGTCATGCAATTACATAATTTAAAAGAATATTCACAAAAAGTGTCGTTTGTTGAAGCTGTAAAAACAGGACTGGGGCGTAATCAAGGGGTGTTTTTTCCTGAGTCGTTAGCGCCATTAAGTGATGTTGATGCATTACTCGATATGGACTTTGTTACTCGCAGCGGCAAAATTTTATCGCACCTTATTGGTGACGAGCTACCAAGTGATACTGTTGCCCAGATGGTTAAGAATGCGTTTAACTTTCCGGTTAAGCTGGTGGAAGTTGAAGACAATACCTATTGCTTAGAGTTATTCCATGGCCCAACACTAGCGTTTAAAGATTTTGGTGGCCGCTTTATGGCGGAGTGTTTAGCGCAGTTTAACCACGGCGAAAAAGTGACAATATTGACAGCAACGTCGGGTGATACCGGTGCCGCTGTCGCGCATGCTTTTTATAATAAGCCAAATATTGATGTGGTTATTTTATACCCTAAGGGCAAAATTTCACTCGCTCAGCAAAAGCTATTTACTACACTCGGTGACAATATTCATTGTTACGCGATAGAAGGCAGTTTTGATGATTGCCAAGAGTTGGTTAAAAAATCATTTTTAGATGAAGAGTTAAAAGCAAAACTTGGTTTAAATTCAGCAAATTCAATCAATATTAGCCGCTTAGTTGCGCAAGTTTGTTATTACTTTGAGGCAATAGCACAGCTGCCAAAAGAAAAGCGTGCTACAGCGCATATTTCAGTACCCAGTGGTAATTTTGGTAATGTGTGTGCGGCTATGATTGGCGCTGTTATTGGTATGCCAGTAGGTAAACTCAGTGCGACTACAAACCAAAATGATACTGTGCCACGTTATATGCTTGATAAGCAGTGGACGCCCAGCGCCACTATTGAGTCACTGTCTAATGCTATGGATGTCAGTAAACCTAATAACTGGCCGCGGGTACAAACTATGCTAGATAATGACTGGTTTAGTTATGACAATTTTTATTCTGTTAGTGTGGATGAGCAAAGCACAAAATCAGTGATGAAAAAAATTCAACAGCTTGGCTATATTGCAGAGCCTCATACCGCGATTGCCTACCAAGGGCTTGTTGAAAATAAAGCAACAGATGCTGCAGGTATCTTTTTAGCGACTGCACACCCAGCTAAATTTAAAGAAAGCGTTGAAGAGGTACTAAATACCGAAATAGCCATGCCAAAACCGCTAGCAGATGCGCTTGCAAAACCATGTTTAGCCATTGATATGCACAATGATTACGACGATTTACGCAGCGAGCTATTTGCTAAGCTTGGTTAAAATCACACGTTTAGAAAAAGCGGCTTAGGCCGCTTTTTTGTTTGTTTATGTGTCGCTTTAGGCATAACGCATAAGCTAAATAAATGTAATAAATCAAATTCATTTAAAATTGTTATTAGTTTATAAAAAAATATCATCATCAAAATGCTGTGAAATAGTTTCAATCCCTGTTTAAATATCCTCAACTTAAGAGCGTAGGCAAAGAGTCGTTTTAAGCGTACAATAAAGCCTGTAAAAAATACCCATACACGTTGCCCAGGAGACCCCAATGTTAGAACGTAGCATGAATATTTCGGACTTTGATCCAGAGTTATTTGACGCGATGAGCAAAGAAACATCACGTCAAGAAGAGCACATTGAGTTAATTGCATCTGAAAACTACTGTAGCCCACGCGTATTAGAAGCGCAGGGTTCTCAACTTACTAACAAATATGCTGAAGGCTACCCGGGCAAACGTTACTACGGTGGCTGTGAGCACGTTGATGTGGTTGAGCAGTTAGCGATTGACCGCGCAAATGAATTATTTGGTACAGATTACGCAAACGTGCAACCACATGCTGGTTCACAAGCGAATGCTGCTGTTTTCCAAGCACTATTAAGCCCACTTGATACTGTTTTAGGCATGAGCCTAGCGCACGGTGGTCATTTAACACACGGCTCACACGTTAACTTCTCTGGTAAAACATACAACGCAATTCAGTATGGACTTAACGAAGAAACTGGCGAAATTGATTACGTACAAGTTGAAGCGTTGGCACTTGAGCACAAGCCAAAAATGATCATTGCGGGTTTTTCTGCATACTCAGGTATTGTTGATTGGGCTAAGTTCCGTGAAATTGCAGACAAAGTAGGCGCATACTTATTTGTTGATATGGCGCACGTTGCAGGTTTAATTGCTGCGGGTGTTTACCCAAGTCCAGTGCCATTTGCTCACGTTGTAACAACCACAACACACAAAACATTAGCCGGTCCTCGCGGTGGTTTAATCATTTCTGCGTGTGGCGATGAAGAAATTTACAAAAAGCTAAACAGCGCTGTTTTTCCAGGTGGCCAAGGTGGTCCTTTATGTCATGTTATTGCTGCTAAAGCGGTGGCATTTAAAGAAGCACTTCAACCTGAATTTAAAACATACCAAGCACAAGTTGTTAAAAATGCTCAAGCAATGGTTGCAGTATTACAAGAGCGCGGCTACAAAGTAGTATCAGGTAAAACTGACAACCACTTATTCTTACTTGATTTAATCGATAAAGATATCACAGGTAAAGATGCAGATGCTGCTCTAGGTAACGCGAATATCACGGTTAATAAAAACTCAGTACCGAACGATCCACGTTCACCATTTGTTACTTCTGGTTTGCGTATTGGTTCTCCGGCGATCACTCGTCGTGGCTTTAAAGAAGCAGAGTCAAAAGAGTTAGCAGGCTGGATCTGTGACGTACTAGACAACATCGAAGATGAGTCAGTACAAGCGCAAGTAAAAGAAAAAGTGAAAGCAATTTGTGCAAAATTACCTGTTTACGCTTAATCCAAGAGTAAAACAGTAATTTAGATCACAACTGCACACATTTTTGTTATGATAATGGCCGCTATAATAGCGGCCATTTTTTGTTTTTAAAACGGAAACACACAGTTATGCATTGCCCATTTTGCACCGCCAAAGATACTAAAGTTATTGATTCTCGCCTTGTCGGCGGGGGACACCAAGTACGTAGACGTCGTGAATGTAATGAATGCCACGAACGATTTACCACCTTTGAAGGGGCTGAATTAGTGATGCCACGGGTCATCAAGCAAGATGGCAGCCGCGAACCGTTCAATGAAGATAAGTTACTAAATGGCTTAACTCGCGCCCTCGAAAAACGCCCCGTAAGCACTGAGCAAGTTGATGAAGTGGTTAATATTATTAAGTCGCAGTTACGCGCCACTGGCGAACGCGAAGTGTCTAGCCATTTGGTGGGTGAGTGCATTATGGAAGCGCTTAAAAAGTTAGATAAAGTGGCCTATGTAAGATTCGCCTCAGTGTATCGCTCGTTTGAAGATATACGCGAATTTGGTGAAGAAATAGCCCGCTTAGGAGAGTAGTAATGAGCATGCAAAGTTCGTTTTCAGAGGATGATAAACGCTACATGGCTCGCGCTATTGAACTGGCAAAAAAAGGGCGCTTTACCACCACTCCTAATCCTAATGTTGGCTGCGTACTCGTAAAGAATAATAAAGTAATAGGTGAAGGGTTTCATCAGTTAGCGGGTCAAGGTCACGCTGAGGTAAACGCACTGGCGATGGCTGGCGAAAATGCCAAAGGCGCAACCGCTTATGTAACCCTAGAGCCTTGCAGTCATTATGGTCGCACACCGCCTTGCGCTGAAGGGCTAAAGGCCGCGGGTGTGAAAAAAGTGATTGCTGCTATGGTTGACAGCAACCCGCAAGTTGCAGGCAAAGGTCTGAAAATTTTAGCGGATGCTGGTATAGAAGTTGCTCACGGATTACTTGAAGAGCAAGCTCGCGCATTAAACCTTGGGTTTTTTAAGCGCATGGAGCAGGGATTACCCTTTGTGACTTGCAAAATGGCCGCCAGTATAGATGGTAAAACGGCGCTTAAAAACGGGCAAAGTAAATGGATAACTGGCCCCGCAGCGCGCCAAGATGTGCAACTATACCGAGCACAAAGCTGTGCAATTTTAACCGGTGCCGATACGGTATTAATGGATGATGCAAAATTAAATGTGCGCCCAGAAGAGTTACCGTATTCTTTACCAACTGATTTACCACTGCGCCAACCGGTTCGCGTTGTTATTGACTCAAAAAATAGACTTACCCCTGATCTTGCCTTATTTTCAATTCAAAGTGAGGTGATAATATTTACCACCAAGGTTGATAAATCGCATCAGTGGCCTCATTTTGTTAAACAGATTGAAGTACATGAAAATAATAATAAAGTAGATTTACTGGCCGTGTTAAACACGCTTGCCCAATTGCAGTTTAATAATGTGTGGCTAGAGGCCGGAGCAACACTGGCCGGTAAAATGACAGAACTTGATTTAATTGATGAGTTTGTTTTTTACATTGCTCCTAAATTAATGGGCAGCGATGCTAAAAGTTTACTAAATTTCCCAGAGTTAATGAGTATGCAAAATACCATTAATTTAACTTTTAATGAGTGTGTGCCAATCGGTGATGATCTACGTATCACAGCACTAAAAAAAGCTCATTAATCATTTTATATAAAGAGTAGCACTATGTTTACTGGAATAGTTGAAGCGACAGGTAAAATTGCGTTATTACAAAAAAAACAAGGTGATTTAGCTATTCGTATCCAAAGTAAAAACCTTGATATGAGTGATGTTAAGTTAGGTGACAGTATTGCAACTAATGGTGTATGCCTGACGGTTGTTGATAAGCATATTGATGGCTTTAGTGCTGACTTATCAAATGAAACGATTAGCTTAACAGGGTTTGCACATTACGCATTAGGGCAAACCGTTAATCTAGAAAAGGCGATGCAACCTGTTTCGCGCCTCGGTGGTCATTTAGTATCTGGCCATGTAGATGGTATTGCCACTATCACAGCAATTAATGCCAATGCGCGAGCAACAGAATATTGGTTAGCCACCGATGAAAATTTAATGAAATACATTCCTTACAAAGGGTCGGTTTGTATTGATGGTATTAGCCTGACGGTTAATGCGGTTGAAGGTAATAAATTTAAACTAACGATTGTGCCCCACACCAGCGGGCAAACGACCATAGCTGATTTTCAAGTCGGTACCAAAGTGAATTTAGAGGTCGACCAAATAGCACGTTATTTAGAGCGCCTTGTAAAGGGAGCTGAGCATCCTACTGGTTCAGATATTTCGATGAGCTTACTCGCTAAAGCGGGCTTTATAAAATAACGATATTGACAACTTATACGAGCAACTTATGAATTTAAACAGCGCACAAGAAATAATAGATGACATTAAAGCCGGTAAAATGGTTATTTTAATGGACGATGAAGACAGAGAAAATGAAGGCGATTTAATTATTGCTGCTGAGCACATAAGTGCAGAAGCAATTAACTTTATGGCGACTCATGGCCGTGGGTTAATTTGTTTAACCATGACCCAAGAGCGTTGCTCGCAACTTGATTTACCGCTGATGGTTAAAAATAACGGTGCTGCATTCTCGACCAACTTTACTATGTCTATTGAAGCATCAAAAGGGGTTACGACGGGGATTTCTGCAGCGGATCGTGCTCGTACTGTTCAAGCTGCCATTGCTAAAGGCGCAGTGCCAAGTGATATTGTACAGCCTGGGCATATTTTCCCTATTATGGCGCAACCTGGCGGCGTATTAACGCGCGCAGGGCACACTGAAGCTGGCTGTGATTTAGCGCGTTTAGCGGGACTTGAGCCGTCATCAGTGATTGTAGAAATTCTAAATGAAGATGGCACCATGGCGCGCCGCCCTGATTTAGAAGTATTTGCTAAGCAACATGATATTAAAATTGGCACCATTGCTGATTTAATCGAATACCGTAACTTAAATGAAACCACTATTGAGCAAGTTGCAAAATGTAAATTGCCAACTGAGCATGGCGAGTTTGACTTAGTAACTTACAAAGACACCATTGACGGGCAGCTGCACTATGCATTGCTTAAAGGTGAAATAAAACAACAAGAACCAACGTTAGTGCGAGTGCACTTACAAAGTACCTTTAACGATATTTTACTCTCTGATCGTAATGCTGATCGTAGTTGGGGATTATCGCAAGCAATGGCGTATATAGCTGAGCATAATGGCGCTTTAGTCATCTTAGGTAAGCAAGAAAGCACTGACGAATTAGAAGCGACTGTTAAAGCATTCGCTGCAGCTGATGCTGGCGAGAGTGTAACGCCACGCAAATTCCAAGGTACTTCACGTACCGTAGGTGTAGGCTCGCAAATTTTGGCTGATTTAGGTATCCAAAAAATGCGTTTGATGAGTTTACCGAAAAAATATCATGCATTATCAGGCTTCCATTTAGAAGTTGTTGATTACGTAGAGCCACAATAATTACACGCTAGGCTATTATTTTATTTATGTGGTATAATGCGCAGCAATTTTTGCGCAACCGAAATCGCTTAAACTTATTTTTAGGGTTATCAAATGAAAATTATTGAAGGTAATAAATACGCTCCAGGCAAAAAGTTTGCCATTGTCATTTCTCGTTTCAATGACTTTATTGGTAGTAGCTTGCTTGCAGGTGCTATTGATGAGCTAAAACGTACTGGTGGAGTATCAGAAGATGATATTACCGTAATTTACGTACCAGGTGCGGTTGAATTACCTTTAGCAGCGAAACGCGTTGCAGCAAAAAAAGAATATGATGCAATTATCGCCTTAGGTGTAGTGATCAGAGGGGGCACGCCTCACTTTGATCTCGTCGCTGGCGAGTCAAATAAAGGGCTTGCACAAGTATCACTTGAGTATGATATCCCGGTTGCATTTGGCGTATTAACCACTGAAAGCATTGAGCAAGCAATTGAGCGCGCAGGTACCAAAATGGGTAACAAAGGCGGCGAAGCTGCTTTAGGTGCGCTTGAAATGGTTAATGTGTTAGATAAAATTTAAGTTTAAGGAATTTTTGTGAAACCAGCAGCAAGACGTAAAGCACGTATCTTAGCACTTCAAGCCGTGTATTCATGGCAATTAAGCGGCAATGCAATTGCCGATATCGAACAACAAATGTTGATCGAAAACGATGTGACTAAAATTGATGTTGAATATTTTAAAGATTTAGCGCGTGGAGTTGCAGTAAACCACAAGCAACTAGACGAAGCTGTATCGCCTCATTTAACTCGTCCATTTGATGAATTAGACGAAGTTGAACGTGCAATCTTACGTTTAAGCAGCTACGAGCTTAAATTTCGTGAAGACGTTCCTTACAAAGTGGCTATCAATGAAAGTATTGAATTAGCTAAAATGTTTGGCGCTGAAGATAGCCATAAATTTGTAAACGGTGTACTTGATAAAGCTGTAAAACAGTTACGCAAGTAATAACAACTTTAGCTGATTTTTATTATCAGATGAGTTGTTATAAATAACCGTTAAAAAGGAGAGCCGGCATAGGCCGGCTTTTTTGTGTATGAAGGAATTTGAATTAATTAATCGTTACTTTAAAGGTCGTGGCATTACTCGTCGCGATGTTAATTTAGGGATTGGAGATGACTGTGCGCTTGTCACAGTTCCAGCGAACTGTCAGCTTGCTGTAACCACAGATACCTTAGTTGCTGGGGTGCATTTTTTTCATGATATCTCCCCTCGCGCATTAGGGCATCGAGCTCTTGCTGTTAATTTAAGTGATTTAGCTGCCATGGGCGCAGAGCCTACTTGGGTATCGGTTGCACTTACCTTACCTAGTATCGATCCACAATGGATTGCTGAGCTGACTGATGGCATGCATGAAATTGCTGAGTACTTTAACGTTCAGATCATTGGTGGTGATACCACTCAAGGTCCACTTAGTATTACTATTTGTGCAAAAGGTACAGTTCCTGAAGGCACAGCATTACGTAGAAGTGGTGCAAAAGTGGGTGATTGGATTTTTGTAACCGGTCCGCTTGGTGATGCTGGGTTGGCGATTGAATCGAAAAAACAAGGCTTATCGATTGCACCTGAACACTTAAAAGATATTAATAAACGTTTAAATTTCCCCACGCCACGTGTAGCTGCTGGGCAAGCATTACGAGGCTTGGCATCGTCGGCCATTGATATTTCCGATGGGTTACTAGCCGACTTAGGGCATGTGCTAAATTTATCACAAGTTAGTGCCACCATTAATATTGAAAATGTCCCCACCTCAGATGCCATGCAAGCGAGTCTTGATTTTGAGCAGCGACTTCCTTTTGTTCTTAACTATGGCGATGACTACGAGTTACTGTATACCGTTGCTGATAGTAACAAGAGTATGCTAGATATTAAGCTGCGCCAATACGGTGTAGAGGCAAGCTGTATCGGGCAAATAAAAAGTGGTGACGGCAATATAGAGTTATTACACCAAGGTGAGAAGTTTGCTTTTGAACATAAAGGTTTTGAGCACTTTTCCAAGGAGCAGGTTTGAATAAAAACCGATTATTTAATTTAAAACGCCCACATCAATTTTTTGGCTTGGGTTTTGGTACTGGGCTTGCACCAAAAGCACCTGGTACATTTGGCACATTGGCAGCATTACCGTTTATTTTTATTACCATGCATTTTCCGCTATGGTTACAAATTGTATTTGCAGTAGTCATAAGTATCTTTGGTATTTGGGCATGTGGAAAAACAGCCGATGACCTTCAAGTACATGATCATCCCGCAATTGTTTGGGACGAAGTTGCTGGTTACTATATTACTATGATTGGCGCAGCACTTAACTGGCAAACATTACTGGTTGGCTTTTTACTGTTTCGCTTTTTTGATATAGCAAAGCCAGGGCCGATTCGCATACTCGATAAACGTGCCCATGGTGGGTTTGGTATTATGGCCGATGATGTACTTGCAGGTATTTTTTCGCTTATTTGTTTGCAAGCATTGATAAAAGTAGGTTTACTACCCTTTTAATTTATTATTTGTTTAACTAGGTGGCAGCACTATGATGCGATTTTTATTGGTTTGTGTACTTATGCTATGTGCCATGCCAAGTACGGCTTCAATTACTGATTACGTAGTTAAACAATGGAATATCAAAGACGGCTTACCCTCACAATCCCTAAAAAGTGTAGTACAAGATAACCAAGGCTATATGTGGCTTGGCACTCAATTTGGATTAAGCCGTTTTGATGGCAATACCTTCACTAATTATAATACCCAAAATAGTTTATTTTTACCCAGCAATGGTATTAATAAATTATTGATCGATGGCGAAGGATTATTGTGGGTAGGCACTAAAAATGGCCTTGTGGTCATTGACCCTGAAAAGCTAACCGCACAAGAGTTTAATATTAAAGGCCCTGTAAGAGATATTCTTGAAGATTCTCAAGGCAGTATCTGGATAGCAGCTAATGGGCTCTATTATATAGACAGAGGCCAAATAGAACTCCGCGACCAACTAAATAACCCTAGTCCTATTGTAAACGCCACAGCTATCACTCAAATTGTGGGATCGGTCAGTAAAATGGCGCTTTCACCTGAGGGAGTTTGGCTGGTTAACGACCGTAATTTATTACGTTTAACGCAAAGCTCGTCTGACTTTTCTAAATTACGCTTAGAACTAACCGCAAAAGTGGCTTTACCCGATCGTTTAGCGCAAACCATTGTTCACGATCTATCGTTTTTAAATGGTAATTTGTACTTAGCTTCTGAGTTAGGGGCTTATTTTTTAGATCTAGATGACGAGCTACGTCCGTTTCCACTTCCCAATGCTAATAACTCAGCTGTGTATAAGTTTATGAGCGATGGTAATGGCGGCTTGTGGATATCAACCTATGGACGTTTATTATTTAGGGCTAAATCTAATGATTGGCAGTGGGTTGAACCCAGCCAATTAGATCAGAGTATTTGGTTTGCCGATATATTTAGAGATGATGAAAATAACATATGGCTAGCGAGTTTTAGTGAAGGGCTATGGCTTGCTCACGAAGGGCGAATAGAGCGCCATTCGGCCATTTCTAAAATGACCGAAGCGGTGATGGCGATTAGTAAATCACCTGATGGTAAATTGTGGATTGCCAATAAAAGTGGCATTGGTTATTTTGATGCCGATAAAACCTTTATTAATGTTATCAATAGTGCCAAGTATGGAAATGCCTCGGTACATGACCTGCAATTTGATGGCGATCGCCTTTATGTTGCTACTGGCAGAGGCTTGTTTTTCTTCGAATCAAATACCTTATATAGTTTCCCTGCTCGTGCGTTGAGCGATAACCCTGTTTTTGCAATTAGCACTTCAACTAAAGGAGGCTTTTGGGTAGGCACCGGACGAGGGTTATATCGTTTAAATTACAATGGTTTAAACCCTTTTGCGTACAATGCTTTTTTAGGCAGTAAGTTTGTAACCTATGTTTTAGATAAACCAAATTTTGGGGTTATTGGCACCAGTAAAGGTGCATATTACTTTACTGAACGCGGGATAGAAAAAATAGGTGACCAAACCACTTTGGAAAGCGCTTATGTGACCAGCATTTTACATATAAAAGGGGTAGGCATTTTAATTGGCTCGTTGAATGATGGCCTGTTTTATCGCAGTGGACAAGGGCAATGGCAGCAACTAGACGCCGCCAATGGACTGCCATATGGTTCTATATTCAGCTTAGAATACGATGACACCTCAAAGCGAATTTGGGTAAGCACCATGAAAGGGGTTTACCGTATGCCTGTTGAGCAATTTAAAGCCAACATCGAAAGCCTAAAAGTAGAAGAAGTGATCTCTTCATTTGACCGTCAGCTCGATGGTAAAGCCAGCCAATGCTGTAATGGTTTAGGCCATGATGCGGTGGTTGATATGGATAACTCTATTTGGTACCCCAGCTTACAAGGTGTGGTGGAAATTCCGAAAGACGTAGAGTTATTTGGACTGCGTTCACTTAAACCAACTATAGAAACCTTAACCACGCCATCACGAAAGCTTGCAGCTGCTGCGTTAGGTGAAAAACCAGTTCTTGAGACCGATGAGCGTGATGTAACACTTACCTATACTGCGATTGATTATTACGCTCCGGCAAGTATTGAGTTTAGATATAAACTCAATGGGCTTGATAACGATTGGCGCTATGCAAATACCCGTCGAGAAGCAATTTATACAAATTTACCCGCTGGTATGTTTTTATTTGAATTAGAAACTAAACGCCAAGGTGAGGATTGGGGGAGAGCGCAATCAGCCGAATATGCGTTTGTGGTACCGGAACGTTTTGGTGAAACTATCTACTTTAGGTTACTGATCACCAGTGGTTTCGTACTGCTGTTTTATTTAGTGTTTTGGGTCTTTAAAGTTCAAGAGCGACGCAAGCAACAGGTACTCGAAGGGCTTATTACTGAGCGAACCTTAGAGCTTCGCCAAGCAAATGATAAATTAAACCAAGTAAACTCTCAGCTTAAACTTGTTAGTCACTCTGATGAGCTAACAGGGCTGAGAAGTCGTCGTTTCTTGTTTGATCAATTACCAAAAGATATTGAGCATTTTCAACGTAACTCGCAGTCATTGCAGGCTCAGGGTAAATCTTTGGTGCTATTAATTATTAATTTAGATAATTTTAGCCGTATTAATGATGCCTATGGCCCTATTGCTGGAGATAGTTGTTTACAACAAGTAGCGGCGTTACTTAACTCGCGTACTCAAGGCTCTGATTATGTTGCTCGGTGGAGTGGTGATGAGTTTTTACTGTTATTACGCGATTTTAAGTGTAATTTAATCGACAGCTATGTATCTGAATTATGCCAAGCTATTGCTGATTATACCTTCCAGCTTCCTAACGGTGAAACAACCAATATAACAGCGTCAGTGGGTTGGTCTTTCTATCCGCTACCTCTGTTAGGTGGGCAAGTTATTAGCTGGGAAACATCGATTAATTTAGCTGACATCGCGTTACATCAAGTTAAAAAACGCGGCGGCGATGGCGTCGCTAACATTACTTTTGACGAGCAATTAGACGCATTTGAGTTTGAGCAAAACCCCAATGTTGAACAGCAAATTGGTTTGTTACAAAGTAATGGCTTAGCCGATATTAAGGTATGGATGCGCTAGATATTATAAGTGAGCAACAAAAAAGGAGCCAAAGGCTCCTTTTTTATTAAACACTATAAGTATTAGCTCATAAATGCTTTAATTGAAGTTAATATGCCTTGCTCACCTAACCCCATTTCATCGTGCATTTGCTGTTGCGTACCGTGTTTAATAAATTCATCCGGTATACCCAAGTTAAGTATTTTTACAGCCGTTTTTTGGGTGGCTAAATACTCATTAACCGCCGAACCTGCACCACCAGAAATTGCATTATCTTCAAGTGTTACAATGATATCGTGGTTAGCGACAAGTTCATCAATTAAACCAGTATCAAGTGGTTTAATAAATCGCATGTTAACTAAAGTGGCATTGAGATCATCTGAGGCTAATTGGGCGTTTTCAAGCAAGGTACCAAATGACAATATAGCTACTTTAGCACCTTGTTTAATTACGTTAGCTTTACCAATTTCGAGCTGTTGCATAGCGCTTTGAATGTCTGCTGTGCCCGCACTGCCACGCGGGTAACGCACAGCTACTGGGCAATTGGCTTGATAGCCAGTGTATAGCATTTGACGGCATTCGTTAGTATCGCTAGGTGCCATAATAACCATGTTAGGAATACAGCGCATAAAGCTTAGGTCATAGGCGCCTTGGTGAGTTTCACCATCGGCTCCGACAATACCTGCGCGGTCAATAGCAAATAATACCGGTAGGTTTTGCAATGCAACGTCGTGAATTAGTTGATCATACGCACGTTGTAAAAAGCTAGAGTAGATAGCAACAACGGGTTTTAACCCTTCACATGCAAAACCTGCAGCAAGGGTTACAGCGTGCTGCTCAGCAATTGCTACATCAAAATATTGTTCAGGGTGTTCTTTAGAAAAACGCACCATCCCCGAACCTTCACGCATCGCAGGGGTAATTGCCATCAATTTGCTGTCTTGCTCTGCCATATCGCAAAGCCAATCACCAAATACATTTGAGAAAGTAGCCGCACTTGGCTTAGATTTTGGTAAACTTGAAGTTGCAGGATCAAATTTTGGTACACCATGATAACCAATCGGATCGGCTTCTGCGGGCTTGTAACCTTTGCCTTTTTGGGTTTTTATATGTAAAAGTTGTGGGCCTTTTAAGTTACGCATGTTACGCAGCGTATCAACCAGCATATTCACATCATGGCCATCAATTGGACCAATATAATTTAGGCCTAACTCTTCAAAAAAGGTACCCGGGATCATCATCCCTTTAATGTGTTCTTCCATACGGCTGGCAAGTTCTTTTACCGGCGGTACACCAGAAAGAAGCTTTTTACTGCCTTCGCGGATGTTGGTATAAAAGCTACCTGATAAAATACGCGCAAAATGATTGGTTAACGCGCCGACGTTTTCAGAAATCGACATTTCGTTATCGTTCAAAATAATCAACATATCTGATTTAACATCACCTAAGTGATTCATCGCCTCAAAGGCCATACCTGCGGTAATTGCGCCATCGCCTATCACCGCCACGGTTTTACGACCTTTGCCTTCTTTTTGCGCAGCAATAGACATACCCAGCGCCGCTGAAATAGAGGTGCTTGAATGGCCAACACTAAACGTATCGTATTCACTTTCGTCTCTAAATGGAAATGGGTGCAATCCATCTTTTTGGCGAATGGTGTGCATTTGGTCACGACGTCCCGTTAATATTTTATGTGGGTAGGCTTGATGACCTACATCCCAAACTAAACGGTCGTCGGGAGTGTTGTACACATAATGTAATGCAACGGTAAGTTCTACGGTACCTAAACCAGACGCTAAATGGCCGCTACTTTGCGATACTGAATTGAGTAAGTAATCACGCAATTCATGGCTAAATGCAGGAAGCTTATCTTGTGCTAAGTCTCGCAAGTGGGCTGGTTCGTTCACCAAATTAAGTAATGGATACTTGCTGCTATCAAGTGTCATGGTTTTTTATATATCCTTCGCTAATATTAACTTCCCTCAAAAAAGCTAAGTTTAAGAGGTGGCTTAATATTTAGTAATAATTTTGTTCTAAGATTTAATACGTTTTAGCCATGTTTAATGGTCACGTTCAATTAAATAGTTTGCCAATGCCGCTAAGCTGGTCGTGTCTGCGTCAATATTGGCTAACGCCTCATGGGCTTGTTGTATCAAATTTAGTGCTTTTTGCTTAGCACCTAGCATACCTAATAAAGCCGGGTATGTCGCTTTATTCGCAGCAATATCTGACCCTTGAGGCTTGCCTAAAGTCAGTGTGTCGCCCTCAACATCTAAAATATCGTCATGAACCTGAAAGGCCAGCCCGATAGCATACCCAAAAGTAGATAAGTTATCTAAAGTGTGTTGGCTAATATTAGGGGCACAAAGTGCGCCCAAAGTAATCGCACAATTTATTAATGCGCCAGTTTTAAGTTTATGAATACGTTCTAATTCATCAACCGTAATAACTTTATCTGTTGCTGCAATATCGCGGCCTTGCCCGGCAACCATTCCTTGCAAGCCTGAAGCATGTGCTAATTCAGCAATCATTTTTAACTGAGCTTCTGTTGAGCATTTAAATGTGTGCTTAGCAATAAGCTCAAACGCTAAGGTTTGCAGTGCGTCACCTGCTAAAATAGCTTGTGCTTCACCATAGACAATATGACATGTAGGACGGCCACGACGTAAATCATCGTCATCCATAGCGGGTAAATCGTCATGCACTAATGAATAACTATGAATGCATTCTATCGCTGCTGCCAGCACATCTAAATCACGTTTTTCAGCACCGAGCATTTTGCCTGTGGTATAAACCAAAAAAGGGCGTAATCTTTTCCCGCCATTCATTAGACTATAATGTGTGGCTTCTTTTATGGTGTTGTCGCTTTCAAGAGGTTGTTCGAAATAAAGGTTGAGTGTATTGGCTACATCATCTTGAGCGAGCTTTATTTGTTCTTTTATGCTCACAATTATTCCAAATCGTTATCAAATTGAGTAAGCGGTGCTTTTTCGTCATTACCCATTAATATCGACACCTTTTGCTCGGCTTGTTGAAGTTTACCGGAAGACGCACTGGCTAATGCAATGCCGCGCTCAAATTGCTTTAAAGACTGTTCAAGCGATAAATCACCTTGTTCCATTTCACTGACAATTGTTGTTAATTCTTCTAGTGCTTGTTCGAAACTTAAATTTTCAGGTTTTTTAGTCGCCATCTTTATTTTCAACTTACATAATAAATTTAGACGCCAATTTTAGGGGGAATGCTAAACTAGGTCAAAGAATGTTATGTTTTTTTGATAGATAAATGCTGTTAATTGGGTTTTACTGCGCTTCAGCGTTATTTTTTAAATTATAAATTCTGATTAGTTAGATTGATTCCCTATGTTGATCTAAAATAGGACTAATCGTAATTTTATCGTTTATCATAAAAATCACTTAAGTATTTCAGTATCTTGCCGATATACATTTAATAACAACGCTTGCGAAGAAAAAATATAAAACCTTTGGAGGGAATGTGGATTTAGCAACCATTATTGGGATCCTTGGCGCAATTGGCTTAATTGTCATGTCCATGTTTATGAGTAGTAGCGGTGAAGTCGGTATGTTTTACAATACCCCTTCAGTGGTTATTGTATTTGGTGGCTCCCTTTTTATCGTTTTATCCAATTTTACTATGTCGCAATTTTTAGGCATTGGTAAGGTTTGTGCTAAAGCGTTTATGTTTAAAATTGAACCCCCTGAAGCGTTAATTGAAAAGGCGGTTGAGCTAGCAGATTCTGCCCGAAAAGGCGGGTTTCTAGCATTAGAAGAGGCTGAGATTCCAAATCCATTTATGCGCAAAGGCGTTGATATGCTCGTGGATGGGCATGATGCGGATGTGGTGCGTGCAACATTACAAAAAGATATTTCCCTGACGACAACTCGTCATGAAATGGGCGCAAGCTTATTTAAATCGTTAGGTGATATTGCTCCTGCAATGGGGATGATTGGTACATTAATCGGTTTGGTGGCTATGTTATCAAATATGGATGACCCAAAAGCAATCGGCCCAGCAATGGCTGTAGCCTTGTTAACAACGTTGTATGGGGCATTTTTGGCGAATGTTGTCGCCATTCCTATTCAGGTAAAACTTGAATTGCGTAAAGACGAAGAAGCAATGAACCAGCGACTTATTTTGGATGCAGTATTAGGCATTCAAGATGGCCAAAACCCTAAAGTAATTGAGGGGATCTTGAAAAATTATTTGGCTGAGTCTAAACGCGCGGTAAACACTGAGGAATAGTTATGTCTGATGAAGAGTGTAAATGCCCACCCCCAGGGTTACCTGCATGGATGGGGACATTTGCCGATTTAATGTCGCTATTAATGTGCTTTTTTGTACTCTTACTCGCGTTTTCTGAAATGGATGTGCTTAAATTTAAGCAAATTGCAGGCTCTATGAAGTTTGCTTTTGGTGTACAAAATAAAATAGAAGTTAAAGATATTCCAAAAGGCACCTCAGTTATTGCGATGGAGTTTACTCCAGGTAAGCCTGAGCCGACCCCCATTGAAACTATTCAGCAGCAAACAGTTGAAATGACTCAGCAAATGCTAGAGTTTCAGGCGGGCGATGAAAGCTCAGCTGGCGGACGCCAAGAACAACGAGGCGAAAAACGAGGAGGTGAGTCTAGTAGCACCTCTGAGGAAGTTGCTTCAGCGCCTGCCGTTTCTGCTGCCGATCAAGAGCAAATAAATGACTTAGTTAAAAAAATTGCACAACAGCTTGAAAAGCAAATTATTGATGGAGCTATTGAGCTTGAGTCATTAGGTCAGCAAATCATTATTCGTATTAGAGAAAATGGTTCGTTTCCATCGGGCAGTGCGTTTTTACAACCCCAGTTTAAACCTATCATTCAGGATATTGGCCGGTTATTAAAAGATGTGCCAGGTGAAATCACCGTCTCCGGTCACACTGATGACTTTCAAGTCTCTAATGAACTTTATATTAATAACTGGGATTTATCCTCCAAACGAGCTGTTGCGGTAGCAAGTGAACTGCAAAAAGTTGCTGGTTTTGATAAGACCCGAATGATGGTCGTTGGGCGTGCAGAAACCAGACCTTTAGTGCCGAATGATTCCCGAGAAGATCGAAGACGTAACCGCCGGGTAGAAATATCAATTTTACAAGGCAAGGCGAAAGAATCAGATCCTATTGATATTAGATAGAATTTATTGGTTTTGTCCCCTTTTTTAGCATAGAATGCATTTCTCTTAACAGATGTAATTAAAAGTGGAGTGAGCATGTTAAATAAATTTTGTAGTATGCCTGGTAATGGCGATGGTACAGACGAAGATAAAAAAGTTAAGTAAGGTTTTTTAGTTTGCCTGAATGGTTTTTGTACTTCGTCAGTATATTAAGTAAAAGCTGGGTTCTTATTCTGAGCCCAGCTATTTTGTTGTTTTTTATCCTTAAGGATTATTTAGCCTTAAGGTTTGCTGCTATTACCGCTGCTTTTTTCTTATTTGGTACTATAACTTACTCAAGTTTAATGGCGTTTGATGATGGTATTTATGTATACCGTTATCTTGTATGGGCATTAACAGATATTACTTGGATGGCACTGATTGCTTATTTGGGTTTGAAAGATAAAGTGCATTTGTGGCAATGTGTACTTGGCCAACTTGTGGTTATTGCTGCCCCTATTCTGCAATTATTTCGTTTAGTAGATCGCCACCTTTGGGATTTATCGTATAGTACTGTTATGTATCAAACGTTTATGCCCTTAATAAATATCGCTACTGTTGTTATATGTTATCTACCACTTTTATATATTTTTGTTAATAAGCGAAATAAAGCTTTAAGCTTATAACGACAAAAATACCCCTCGTTTTAAAATGATATGCTAGACTACTGTTTATATGAACAGTGTTGAGGCTTGGTTATGAAACTTTATATTGCTGAAAAACCCTCTTTGGGTCGCGCTATTGCAGACGCACTTCCTAAACCGCATAAAAAGCATGATGGCTATATTGAAGTGGCAAATGGTGATTGCGTATCTTGGTGCATAGGTCATTTGCTCGAGCAAGCAGAACCCGATGACTATGATGAGCGTTTTAAAAAGTGGCAGTTTGAACATTTACCTATTGTGCCTGAGCATTGGCAACTTAAAGCAAAGCCTAAAACTCGTAAACAACTCACTATTTTAAAAAAGCTAATCAAACAAGCAACAATACTTGTACATGCTGGCGATCCTGACCGTGAAGGCCAGTTATTAGTTGATGAAGTTATAGAACAAGCAAAAATCAGCCAAGCAAAAAAACAAAATATTCAGCGTTTATTGATCAGTGACTTAAACTTAACGGCAGTTAAAAAGTCACTAAATAGTATGCGTGCTAACCGTGACTTTATTCCTTTGAGTGTTTCTGCTCTTGCGCGATCTCGTGCTGATTGGTTGTTTGGCATGAACTTGACGCGTGCATACACATTAGCGGGGCAAAAAGCGGGATTTGGTAATGTATTGTCGGTTGGGCGAGTGCAAACACCCATTTTGGGCCTAGTAGTTAATCGCGATAACGAGATAGCAAATTTTGTATCAAAACCATTTTATGAAGTACTTGCTCACCTTGATACACCTGAGGAGCAATCATTTACTGCTAAGTGGATACCAAGTAAAGCGTGTGATCCTTATCAAGATGAAGAGGGCAGAGTGCTTAACAAAGCTTTAGCTGAAAATGTAACTTCACGTATCGCTAATCAACCAGCAAGCGTAACTGCTCTTGAGCAAAAGCAAAAAAAACAAACCGCGCCGCTTCCCTATAATTTGTCTGCTTTACAAATAGATGCCGCTAAAGCGTTCGGGATGCCAGCGCAAAAAGTGCTCGATACTTGCCAGGTTTTATATGAACGTCATAAGTTAATTACTTACCCACGCTCAGATAATCGTTATTTACCAAAAGATCATCACCAAGATGCAGCTGCGATACTAAAAGCGATTGCAGTAAATGGAGGCCAAAAAGCAGAATTTGTTAATGGAGCAGATGCAAAAAAACGAAGTAAATGTTTTAACGATTCAAAAGTAGCAGCTCACCACGCGATTGTACCAACAGCTAAACAGTTAAAAACTGTGAGTTTAGCAAGTGATGAAGAAAAAATTTATCAGTTAATAAGTCGACACTATTTAATTCAGTTTTATCCCGAGTACATTTACAACGAAACCAAGGTAGAGGTAACTATAGCGGGTGGTTTATTCAAAGCTAATGCAAAACAAGATGTAAGCTTGGGTTTTAAATTGCTTATGGGTAAGTCAGAACTTAAAGAAGAAGCAACATTGCCTTATTTGGAAAAAGGTATGGCACTTACCTGTATTAAAGGTGAGGTGGTGCAAAAGCATACAACTCCTCCTGCTCATTTTACCGATGCAACCTTACTTGCTGCCATGACGGGTATTAGTCGTTATGTAAAAGACTCACAAATCAAAAAAATATTAAAAGAGACAGATGGCCTTGGTACTGAAGCCACTCGCGCAGGTATCATTGAACTATTATTTAAACGTCGCTTTTTAAAACGTGAAGGAAAAGCAATTAAAGCAACTGAAACAGGTCTGGCACTAATTAGTGTATTACCTGAGGGGTTATCAAGCCCCGATTTAACTGCAAAATGGGAGTCGAGTTTAGGAGATATAGCTCAGCAAGCAATGAGTTATCAGCAATTTATACAGCCTTTGCTAGCTGATTTAACTAATTTTGTAAGCCAAGCAACTAACTGCGATAGTAATGTATTTGCACATTTGCCAAAAACATCGCCTAAGAAGCGTTTTGCTAAACGTACAAAGAAAGCGCCGTATAAAAAGTCGAGTTACAAAAAAAGCCCTGCGGTAAATTAAACTCAGGGCTTGAAAATAACCTTGAAGATTATTGATTGAATAATGCCGCAGCGGCATTGCTCATTGCAGTTATTCCTGTTGGAAGCGCTACTTTATAATCGGGAGCAAATTTACTTGAATGTAATGAAGGGAGTGTTTCGTTATTTTTCATCGCATTTGTATATTGCTGTTGGTTAACTCCGCCTAACCAAAATAAAGTAATGGGGATGTTTTCATCTGTTCTACCATATAGTCCAAAGTCTTCACCAGCCATAACAGCTTTAGTTGCAAGTACATTTTTTACACCAATTGCATCAGCAATGGCACTCCTAACTATATTTGTTTGCTCCGGATTATTGTAAGTAGATGGAATCGATTCACTTTCATGAACATACACTTCTGGGTAGAGCGCTTCTTCTAAGCCAGCACTTTGTGCAATACCTGCAGTAATACGTTTAATCGCAGCAATTTGCGCGTTTCTAACTTCCGGGTTATAGCTACGCAGAGTAAGTTGTAGCTTTACTTCATCAGAAATTACATTGTGTTTTGAGCCGCCATGGATAGATCCAACAGTGATCACTGATGGTTCAAGAGGAGATAACTCCCGACTCGTAATTGTTTGTAATGCTAAAATGGTGCGAGCAGCAATAATAACAGGGTCAACAGTCGTATGTGGATAGGCTCCATGGCCTCCTTTACCTTTTATGGAAATATCAACTGAGTCGACGCTTGCCATAGTGTACTCATTTTTCAGAGCAACTTTTCCTGCCGGTACACTGGCACTAACATGTAAAGCAATAATATGATCAGGTTTTGCGTATTTACTAAATAACCCTTCACTTAGCATTGCTTTTGCACCACCCCCAACTTCTTCAGCCGGTTGCGCAACCATCATTAAAGTACCTTGCCACGACTGTTTATTTTTAATTAGTTGTTGCGCGGTGCCTATAAATGAACTCATATGAATATCATGACCACAACCATGCATAACACCGACTTTGCTACCTTGTTTATTTATTGTGGTAACAGTTGATGCGTATGCTTTTCCTGTTTGTTCTGTGATTGGTAAGCCATCAGTATCAGTTCGAATCATAACGGTGGGGCCTTGGCCATTTCTATATATACCTACAACGCCATAACCGCCAACGTTATCGGTTACATCAAACCCTAGCTTTTGAAGTTGCGCAGCCATTTCTTTACCGGTTTGCTGCTCATGATAAGACAGTTCAGGTGACTGGTGTAAATCTAGATAAAGCTTTTCTATTGCTGGCATACTTTTATTAAGATCCAACTTGAGTGTTTGCGCACTTAATAATGGGCTAACTAATAAACACAGTGCACTCGCATATACTAATTTCATATTTCCCTCGCTACCTTATAATGTATTTAAATGATTTAAATATATGGCTTGTAATTATTATCTTCATCACCATATAAAAACCTAAATAGATGAACATGGCAATAACTCAATGAGCAATAAAGTTAATCTTAATGCACAAAACCTTCAGCAAGTATTAGGTGAAACATCACAACAAAAGTTAGTACTACTGAACTTTTTTTCGCCACAAAGCCCAGAATGTATTAGCCAAGCAGCTATTTTAGATAAGCTAGCCGCCGAATATAATAACTATATAGTTGTTGCAAACTTAGATTGTGATGCAGAGCAAGCTTTGGCCTCGCAACTTGCCCAGCAAGTCGGTTTACAAACTTTGCCTACCTTAGTGTTATTAAAAGACTCAGCTCCAGTTGATGTATTAGCGGGTGCACAAACAGAAAGCCAAGTACGTGATGCCCTATCTAAACACTTACCTGCACAACAAGATCTTTTATTAGAGCAAGCCAAGCAAGCACTGGTTAATAGTGATTTAAATGCCGCGTTTAATTATGCTAAGCAAGCGTATGAATTAGATAGTAGTAATGCGAGAATTAAATTAGTGCTTGCAGATATATGTATACAGATTCACAAACTCGATGAAGCCGCAGCATTAATAGAAACAATAGACGCACAAGATCAAGATGCATACTTTAATAACATTAAAGCTAAATGTGAGGCTGCACTAAAGGCAACTGATTCACCTGAAATAAAAGCATTACAAGAAAGGGTAGCCAAGCATCCTAATGAGCTTGAATTACAAATGGAGCTAAGTAACCTACTCAATGAAGCTGGAAGGAAAGAAGAAGCATTAGAAGCACTCTTTACTATTCTTAAAAAAGATCTGAATTTTGATGAGGCTAAGCCAAACTTCTTGGCTGTTATTGCGTCTTTACCAGATGGCGATGCGCTAGCTGCTAAATATCGTCGCAAGCTTTATAGCATTTTGTATTAACGATTAAGATAAACTCTCTATAAAAAGCACCTATGTTAAGGTGTTTTTTTGTTTCTGCGTTAGGATAGCCGGGTAAAAGCAAGGTTATCCACAGGGTTTTGTGAGTATCTTGTGTGCCTAGGTGGGGTATCTTTGGGGTAAAAATTAAATGCAAAAAACCGTTTAAAAACGCTTGCGTTAAAATCGATTCGCCCTATAATGCGACCCCACTGAGACGGCAGAGCGCAACGCATAGCGAGGCACGAGCTACTCAGTGAGTCGAGTAAAACTTAGTTCTAAAAACTTTAAAGTTTAACAAAATTAAGTGTTGACAAAAAAATAGGAAGGCGTAATATGCGCAGCCCTAGCGAGATAAAGTTTAACGCTTTAATCGCAACGTTCTTTAACAATTAAAGCAATCATCTGTGTGGGCACTCGTACAGATTGAGTTCTAACAGCCAAGCTTAGTTTACTAAGTGAGGCAAACAAATTTAGAGTCTCAATGTGATTTCTCGAAAGAGAAGCTGAGTGACCAACAGAAGTAACTTATTTATAAGTTGCTTCGGCACAGTCAATTCAATATCGAAAGATATTAAATAAATTCAGAATTCATTGAGCTGTCGAAAGACAAAAAACTTTTAATTGAAGAGTTTGATCATGGCTCAGATTGAACGCTGGCGGCAGGCCTAACACATGCAAGTCGAGCGGTAACAGAAAGTATCTTGCTACTTTGCGGACGAGCGGCGGCCGGCTGAGTTATGCTT
>NZ_PNDI01000023.1:0-40232 GCF_005887465.1 Pseudoalteromonas sp. S1610
AATCCGCAAAGGTCAACAGGCCCTAGGCTTATTTATTTTTATTCGGCGACTAGCTGCTCGCTACGGTAAAAACCACTAGGCTTACTCAACAAGCTTACTAGTTCAGGTAACACGTCATCCATAGTTTGTTTCAGCTTCCATGGTGGATTTATCACTATCATTCCAGAGGCGGTCATACCATGTACTTCTGTGTCTGCTTCGGTACCTAATTCAAATAATTGAATATTTTTAATTCCCGCGTCAATTAAACCCTGCTCCATATTATCAATACGTTCTCTGTCCACAACCGGATACCAAATCATATATGTACCCGTCGCAAAGCGTTGGTGGGCTTTGACAATGGTTTGTACTACCGTATTGTAATCGTCTTTTATTTCATAAGGTGGGTCTATTAACACACAGGCTCTGCGCGAAGCTGGCGGTAATAAACCAATTAAGCCCGCAAACCCATTTTCGCCGCGTACTCGAATAGAGCGCTTACCTTGCATGTTTTCTTCAAGTAATACCAAATCTCGCGGATGCAACTCAAAAAACCAGCCCTTATCTTGGCGGCGCAAAAAGTGTTCGGCGATTTTTGGTGAACCTGGGTAAAACGCCAGAGACGAACTTTCATTAAACGATTTTATTAACTCAATGTAGTCGTTTAAGGCACCGTGCTGACTGGTATGTTGCCAAAGTTTTTCTATGCCATCTTGGTACTCTTGGGTTTTTTGCGCGTCTGGTGCTGCCAGCTCAAAAAAACCAGCACCCGAATGCGTATCGATATAGTCAAGCGGCTTATCTTTTATTGTTTGATAACCCAGCACTTGCGCTAACACTAAATGTTTAAGTACATCGGCAGGGTTACCCGCATGAAAGGAGTGTCTGTAACTAAGCATTATTTATTTTCGCCATACGCTGTTTAATAAAATTAGTGAACCATAAAGCACACTGCTTTGGCAATCGTCACAGCAAAAGCGGGTGTTTACGTGAACCATTTCTGAATGAAAAAGCCAATAGCATGAATTATCCCTTAACATAGAATAAAAATCACCTAAAACCAGCGTAAATGCTGGCAAATAAACACACTTTGCTTTACATTTGCATGACATTAATTACAGTTATATGAGCGCATTTATGAACAACAATACTCTTCAACAACTCGAACAACTGATCGACCAACTAATTACCCGTAATAATCAGTTGCAAACTGATATTACAGAGCTTAAAGAGCAAAACAGTAAACTGCTTGATGAAAATGAGTTATTACAGTTAGAAGCCCTTGAAAATGAAGAAAAACAAAAAGATGCAAGCACCACCTTGTCGTCATTATTAGATAAATTACAAAGCGCACAACAGGCAAGCTAATGTCTGAGCTGCAAAACCAGCGAGTCACTGTTGAATTGCTTGGTAAAGAGCAGCAATTTGCTTGTCCGGCTGGGCAAGAAGAGGCACTAAAAGCGGCCGCCAAAAATCTGAATGATTTAGTTGAACAAATGAAACAACGTTCAACTGTCAGAAACGATCAAAAAGCATTACTTATGGCTGCTTTGAATTTAAGCCACGAATTGCTTGAAGCAAAAACTCAAAAATCAGTTGAGCTTGAGCATCAAGATCAATTGATTGATAAGTTAAGTCAATACTTAAGCTCAAACTCTGAACACACTAAATAAAAGCGCATTTTGCGCTTTTATTGTTTTTACCGTAAAAATATAGCTAGAGAAAAAGATGCAACCACTTTTAACTAAAGCTCAAAAAATAGGTAAGTGCTTACTGCCTTTAATCTGTCTATTTATACATACAAAAAGCAATGCAGCAGTTGAGTGGCAATCGTTATCGGCTAATATTCAATTTATCAAGCAGCCAGATAGGTTACGTTTTTACGACTCTAATCAAGTGTTAATTCAGGGCAGTGAGTGTGCCTTACTGGTAGATGCCAGTGGTAACTTTGCAGCAGTAGAACAACTGGTTACCGAACTAAAACAACAGCTAAAGACGCCTTTATGTTACTTAGTTGCCACTCATTTTCATGACGATCACTTGCTGGGCATGGCGGTTATGCAGCATTACTTCCCAGACGCAAAACTGATTTCTCACCAACAAGTCGCTAACGACTTTTCGCGTTATCAGCAAGCATTAACAGATAAGCTAGAGGGGTTCGAGAAAAGCATTGAGCTGAGCTATCAGCGATTAGCCACCTTACCCGATGCAGAGCAAGCTCAATGGCGAGAAAAGCTCACTCGCGCTAAAACACGCTTATTTCGCTGGCAGAATTATCAACTAACACCACCAAAAATGAGTATTAGTGAGCCTAAAACATTAGATTTAGGAAATTATGTATTAACTATCAACCCGCATCAGGCACATACTAATGGCGATCTAACACTGCTTGCCGACAAAGGTAAAACCTTAATAGGTGGTGATATCATTGACTGGCTTCCCTACCCTGGGCATGGCGAGCTTAAACAATGGCAAAGTTTATTAAAAAAATATATAAATAATAATTCGCTGTCACTTTTTGTTCCTGGCCATGGCAATTTAGTCGATAAAGTTAAATTAAAACAGTCACTCACGTTTTTAGAAGCAATTACGGAGCAGGTTAAAAATAACCCTGAAGCCAGTATTGAGCAATTACAAAAAAAATTCCCAAGTGAAGTACTAAAACCTTACCAACAAGAACCACTTGATATAAAATCAAGTAACTTATTTTTGCAATCGGGATTACTTCGCGCTAAAAACAGTCAATAACTGAACACAATGGATTGTGTTAAAATATGGAAATATATTTTTTAAAAAGGAACAAAATGCGTCACCTGATCTTATGCTTTGCCATTGTATTGCTATGTAGCTGTAAAATCACACAGCCAGAGATCATTGCGCCTGTAGTCCCTGCACCTGTAGAGCAAAAAACCGCACAATCAAACACGCCGAACTCTACAAACACCAAAAAAATCATTAATAAAAAAACAATACCTAAAGCCCTAAAAGTAACTCAACCAACTGACTTATGGGCACATATTGCTGATAATTTACATTTACCGGTTGAGCAAAATCAGGCGTTAAAGAAACGCATTAACTGGTATTTAAAACAACCGAATTATTTAAAAATAGTGTCTCGCCGTGCAGAGCCTTTTTTATATCATATCGTAAAAAAAGTAGAGCAAAAGCAGCTCCCTATGGAACTGGCATTACTGCCATTTGTAGAAAGTGGCTTTAGACCTACCGCCCGCTCAAGTGAGCACGCTGTGGGTGTGTGGCAACTGGTTGCAGCAACTGCACATCATTTTGGGGTTAAATCAGATCAATGGTACGACGGACGCCAAGATGTATTGGCCTCAACCGATGCAGCACTAGATTACTTAAGCTATTTACATAAACGTTTTGATGGTAATTGGTTGCATGCACTTGCGGCCTATAACACCGGTGAAGGCCGAGTTAAACGTGCTATAAAACGCAATCAAAAACGAGGGAAGTCAACTGACTTTTGGGCACTAACCCTACCAAAAGAAACCGCTGACTATGTACCAAAACTATTAGCATTAAGCTATTTAGTAAAACACCCTAAGGCAAAATTTAAACGCCCAAAGCTTCCTTATAAAGCACTGACCACCTCGTTAAATGTGGCAAAACAGTTCGATTTTTCAATTATGGCCAAGCTCTCTGGTATGGGTGTAAAACAGCTACATGCTCTTAATCGGGGTTATTTAAAAAACCAAAGTTCCCCCCATGGCCCGCATACTTTATTGCTTCCTATTGAGCAACAAGCTTTACTAAAAAACCGTTTTTTTAAAGCCAATTTTGCAGGCGAATACATAGTCAAAAAAAATGACACACTATACGGTATTGCTAGGCATTTTGGCTTGCCTTTAAAGGCACTAAAACAGCTCAATAATAAGCAAAATAACTTTATTGGTGTTGGCGAAAAACTTATTTTAGGAGAGCCTCAAACGTTACCTGAATCGCTCACTATTAACTATAAAATAAGCCCTTATCTGGAACAAAAAGAGCCCGTCATTCCAACCATCGAGGTAGATTACCACGTTAAACCCGGTGATAACCTGTGGAATATAAGTCAGTTGTATGGCGTTGCTCATAGCGATTTAGCACGTTGGAATAAGTTATCAGCATCTAGCGTATTAAAGCCTGGGACTCAGTTAGTTTTATTTATACCCCAAGCTGCGACACCTAAAACCACACCGGCTAAAAAAGATCTGTTACTCGACTTACAAAATACATTAAATCATCCCCGTTAAGTTTCTAAAGCGCAGTATTTCGCGTAAAATTGCTTTTTAATTTATTTAAATCTTAAAGAGACATGCATGCAAATCAGTAAAAATTCGGCCGTTGAATTTCATTACACCCTTAGCGAAGCCGGTGAACAAATAGAAAGTAGCCTTAACGACGCGCCATTAAGTTACATTCACGGCAGCGAAGGCATGCTACCCGGTTTAGAAACCGCACTTGAAGGTAAAACTGCTGGTGATAAATTTAGCGTAACGTTATCTCCAAGTGAATCATACGGCGAGCGTGTTGATGATTTAATTCAGCGCATTCCGCTTAAGCATTTACAAGGCGATGTAAAAGTGTGGAAGCCAGGTATGACTGCAATGGTGCAATCAAATCAGGGTCGCCATCAAGTGACTATCGTAAAAGTAGGCCGCTTTAATGCTGATTGTGATTTAAACCACCCATTTGCTGGTAAAACGCTGACCTTTGATGTTGAGGTTGTATCAGTTCGTGAAGCAACAAGCGAAGAAATCTCTCATGGCCACGTTCATGCTGAAGGTGGTTGCGGCCACGCACATTAATTGCTAATTAGAGGAACAAGTATGTCAAAAGTTGCAATAGTAACCGGTGGCTCTAAAGGCATTGGCTTTGCTGTGGTACAGCGATTATTAACTAACGGCTATCAGGTTCATAACTTAGATATTGAGCCAAGTGAGAGTGGTGTTTTTCATCAATGTGATGTTAGTGATGTAACCGCCGTACGCCAGTGTATACAGGCTATTATTGAAAAAACACAACGTATTGATGTACTTGTTTCAAACGCTGGTAAGCATCTAAGTGCCACAATTGAGCACACCGATGAAGCGACATTCGATGCGTTAATGGCACTGAATGTTAAAGGTGCGTACGCGGCTATACAAAGCGTATTACCAACAATGAAAGCACAAAAAAATGGCGCTATTGTGTTAATTGCCTCAGATCAGGCCATTATAGGCAAACAAAATTCATTTGCTTATAACTTAACTAAGCACGCATTGGCTTCAATGGCTAAAACCACCGCCTTGGATTACGCAAGCTTTAATATTCGCGCTAATGCAGTGTGCCCTGGCACCATAGAAACGCCGTTATTTCATAATGCAATTGATGCATATTGTAAAAGAAGTGGTGCTAACAAAGCCGATATTGTTGCAGAAGAAGCCGCCTTACAACCGCTCAACCGTTTAGGTCAAGCCGATGAAGTTGCTGCACTGGTAAGCTTTTTAGTAAGTGCAGATGCCAGCTTTATTACTGGTAGCTTACAACGTATTGATGGCGGCTACACAGCACAATGAGCACTAAAATTATTGACCCGCATCTGCACTTTTTTAATTTGCTGGAGGGTCAATACACTTGGCTACAAGGTGCGAACCCACCAGCTTGGTCTAACTTAGATAAAATAAAGCAGCCCATCAGCGTTGCTGAACTGATCAAAAGTACTAACTTTGAACTCGCAGGTTTAGTGCACATAGAAGCTGGGTTTGATAATAACCAGCCAGTTAAAGAATTAAACTGGTTAGCCAAACATATTAAAACTATACCTTATAAAGCAATTAGCTTTGCAACAATTAACCAGTCAAATAACGCATTTAAACTAGCACTTCAGCAGCTAGATCATCACTCTCTTGTAGGCATTAGAGATATCACTGAAGGTCATGATGCCGAGCGCTTATTGAGCCCTCATTGTCTCGATAACCTGCGGCACTTGAGCCAATTAAAGCTGCATTTTGAAGCCCAATTTGAAGTAGAAAACCTCAACATCACTGAGCGGCTCATTTCTTATGCCAACCAAGTTAGTGGTTTACAAATAATCATTAATCACGCAGGGCTTGCACACAACCTTGCTAACTGGGCAACTGCAATTGAACTACTTGCAAAACAGCCTAATGTTGCGATTAAGTTTTCAGGTTTTGAATTACTCATGCTTAATAGCGAGCAGCAAAACCAATGTTTTAAACATATTTTAAAGCATTTTGGTATGCAAAGAGTGATGTTTGCTAGCAACTTCCCCGTGTGCCAAATTAATATTAACTACAACGAGTTATGGCAACATTATCGCAGCCTGTGTAGCGACGATCTTACATGGCAATATTTGAGTTACAAAAATGCTGCAAGCCTCTATCAACTCTAAATGAAAACCGCTATATTTAGCTCAACAGTTTAAAAAACGAGCATGCGTATGGCCATTTTTAATTCATCTTCTCTTAAATACACATTACTCCCTTTTTCACTAGCCGCTTTATTAACAGGTTGTGGTGGTGGAGGTAGCGACAATGCGACCAACCCAACAACTGATAATAGCGGCTGGACCTCAGGTGTATTTGCCAGTTCAGGGCAATTTAAAGGTCAATGCCAAGCAATTAATGAAAAAAACTGGCTACGCTCTTGGAGTAACGAAACCTACCTATGGTATGACGAAATTATTGATACCAACCCTGCATTAACGTCAGGGGTTATTGATTACTTTAATACTTTAAAAACGGAGCAACTGACTGAGTCAGGTGCGAAAAAAGATAACTTTCACTTTAGTTTGCCGACCGATGAGTGGCAAAGACAAAATCAATCCGGCCTAAGCTTTGGTTATGGCTTTAATATAAAAATAATTGCCGGTAGCGCGCCACGCCAAGCAGTTGTTAGCTACACCGAACCAAATACCCCAGCTAGTAATCAAAATATTATTCGTGGTTTTGAGCTTTTAGAAGTTGATGGCGTTGATTTTATTAACACCACCTCATCGAGCGAGGTAGGTATTATCAATGCAGGTTTATTCCCCGAGCAAACCGGTAAAGTTACCGAATTTGTATTTAGGGATATCAGCACTAATGAAAACCGCACAGTGACACTCACGTCTCAAAACATCGAATCGCAACCAGTAATGAATGTTCGTACCGATTTAGTCGCTGGTGATGTTGGTTATTTTCAATTTAATAGCCACAACGCCATAGCCGAAACACAGCTTTACAACGCCTTTAACCAACTCGCTGCCAGTAGCATTAAAGATTTAGTCATTGACGTGCGCTATAACGGGGGGGGATTATTACAAATGGCTAGCCAAGTAAGCTACATGGTGGGGGGCAGTAACACTCAAGGTAAAATATTTGAACGAACCATATTTAATGATAAATACCCTAATACCAACCCCGTCACAGGCCAAGCACTGACGCCGATGCCTTTTACAAATCGTTTTATCGGCTTTGAAAATAATCCTGCAATTGTAGCGGGCACGCCGTTACCCACCTTAAACTTAGAACGGGTATTTGTACTTACCACCAGCAGTACCTGCTCGGCTAGTGAGGCTATCATTAACGGGCTGCGCGGAGCAGATGTTGAAATTATTCAGATAGGCGCAGGCACCTGCGGTAAACCGTATGGTTTTTACCCTACCGACAACTGCGACACCACTTATTTTACTATTCAATTTACTGGCGAAAATAACAAAGGTTTTGGTGAATATTCAGATGGCTTTGCACCGCAAAATACCATTGATGACGCACGCCAACCGGTTCGCATTGCTGGGTGCGCTGTTGCCGATGATTTTACTAAGCGCTTAGGTGATGCTAGTGAAAGCTTATTAAGTACAGCGCTGAGCTATAGAGAAAACGGCAGTTGCCCTGCCCCAAGCTCAATAAATAGTGTTCTTGGTTTTGCCCCCACTATCGCCACCGATATGCCCGAAGTAAAAGATATGCGAGTTCAAACCATGCTAGAACAAAATATTATTCTTAGTGATAACATGAGATAAGCAATGAACATATTATTAGCAATAAGCATGACTGCAGCGACATTAGGGTTAACGGGTTGCTTAGCGCAAAGCTCAGAACCGACACCTAAGCTACAGCATGCGTTACTAATTGAGCCGAATAGCGCTAAAGTAGCCGATGCGATTACGCAACTGCTACATAGCTCACAGGTTCAATTAACCGACGACGTTTTTGTAACCTCAAGCACAGTTACCCTTGAGCAACTTAATCACAAAGATCCTCAGGGAAATCCGATTATGGGCAAGCAGCTTAATATGCCGGATCAGTTTGAACTGATGATTAAGGGAGAGCGCTGTTTTGTTCGCCATCTTGATAGCAAAGCAACCATCGAACTAAAACAGGTACTTTGTAAAATAAATCCACAGCGATAAAAAAGCCGGTCAGTGAGTTATCACTTACCGGCTATTCTTAAATAGGGCTATTTATTTTATTTCTACACGTTGTGAACGCATTACAATTTCATCGTTAAGCTCAATCCCAAGACCTGGTTCTTCTGATACTTCAAAAAAGCCATTTTTAGGTTGTGGATCTTGTAAGCACAGCTCTCTGTTCCACTTTTTAATCGCATAAGTATGATGTTCATGAATTAAAAAGTTAGGGATTGCTGTTTCTAAATGTAATGCTGCCGCGGTTGCAACCGGCCCACCACACACGTGTGCCTGAATACGCACGTCAAAAATATCTGCGTAATCACATACTTTTTTAGTTTCAGTAAAGCCACCACATAAACCAATATCTGGCTGTAGTACATCAATGCTTTGATCTTCTAAATATGGACGCACGCCCCAACGGTTATATAAGCGCTCGCCGCCTGCAATAGGCACAGCCACTTTATCAGCCACTTTGGCATGTAATGAGTGGTTTAAATAATTCACCGGCTCTTCAAAATACATACAATCAAATTCTTCTGCAATCTCACCAATTTGAATTGCTGATGTCGCACCAGGTAAACTGTGGCATTCAAAAATAATGTCAACTTCATCACCCACAGCTTCACGAATAGCCTGCATACGAGCGCGGTATAGTTTCATTTCTGGGCGAGAAATAATATTTGTGCGATCGTAATAGGTGTTGCCATCTTTATCGTATTGAATTGGGTCAACCTTTACCGCGTCATAACCTTCAGCTACTGCTTTTAGTGCCGCTTCGGCATATTCTTGTGGCTGGACCAGCGCTTTAAACTCACTGTCCCAGTCAAACTGCAACTGCGATGCATAAGTACGTAGTTTGTCGTTAACTTTACCACCAAGCAACTGATAAACAGGTAAACCCAATGCTTTACCTTTTATATCCCAAAGCGCAGTATCAATCGCACTCATTGCAGCATAAACCACCGGCCCACCGCCTAAACCCCAAAAGCTTTCACGCAACATACGTGACCATAGTTTTTCAGTTTGAAACGGGTCATGGCCAATTAAAAAGGCATCTGCCATTTCTTTGATCATCGCAGCGGCAGCACTGTGACCTAAGTCATACGCAAGACCGGCTTCACCTACACCGCTAATCCCTTCATCGGTATGAATGCGAACAAATACCGGCGTCCATGCAGGACGCTCAGGACAATGAATGTCAAAGACTTCAACGCGATTTACTTTCATAAAAAATTCCTTATTAACCTCTATCGGTTATTTTGCAAAACTTGGGTCAAGACGATACGCTTTTCGTAACATGGCAGGCCATGCTAGCTGCCCCCCAGTACTGCCGCTGTGAACAACGTTCGCTTGATTATAAATGTTATCAATAATAGCTTGTGGTACTGCAATCGCTTCTTGTGCACTTGATTGAATAGCTAACTGTATTTCACAGGCACGTTGAAGGTCATAAAAGCGCATAAACGCATCACCAACTGTTGGCCCTACCGTTAAGCCGCCATGATTCACCAATAGCATATGATTGGTGCTACCTAAATCTGTTTGCAGGCGTTTACGCTCATCATCATTCACCGCTAGGCCTTCATAACCATGGTATGACAGAGAGGGTAATGAAAACATCGAATACTGACTTAACGGTAACAGCCCTTCTTTTTGTGTTGCAACTGCAATGGTTTCTTTAGTGTGTAGGTGTATTACACAATGGGCATCCTCGCGTACTTCATGAATGGCACTGTGAATGGTGAACCCCGCAGGGTTAATATCAAATGGAGTATCGTCAATAATGCGGCCATTTAAATCAACTTTAACTAAGTTAGATGCAGTGATCTCATCAAACGTTAAACCAAACGCGTTTACTAAATAATGATCCGTACCTGGTAGGCGAGCAGAAAGGTGCGTATAGATTAAATCCCCCCAACGAAAATGGTCAACTAATCGATAACATGCAGCTAAATCAACACGTAGTTGCCACTCTTGTTCTGACACTTTATTTTTTAAATCGAGCTGGGGTAAATCAAACATAACAAGCCTTTTAAAACACAGCATAGCGCTAGTGATTGTAGATGTTTAGAAGTCTAAATGAGTATTCGCATGATGGCAATCACCAAATAAAAAAGCCACACAAAGGTGTGGCTCTTTTAAGGTCTCGTTAGCGATTATTGTACTTTTGATAGGTAATCGGCAATCGCTTCAAACTCTTCATCAGTCACAGTCGCAACCATTGCTTTCATTGCCATAGACATACCGTTGTTACGAGCGCCTGACTTAATGTCTTTCATTTGCGCTACTAAATACTCTTTGTTTTGACCATTTAGCTTAGGGTACATCGCCATGATAGGTGCTTTACCATCTGCACCATGACATGTTTGACAGTTTTTAGCGGTATAAAGTGCTGCGCCATCAGCAGCGGCGGCTGAAAATGAAAAACTTGCGGCTAAACCAATACCCGCGCCTAATAAAAGTGTTTTTATCTTGCTCATTGTATTTACTCTTCTTTTTTACGGTTAAAAAAAACGGTTGTGATAATTGTAGTCAATAAATCTTTAAAAAGCATACGTCCTTGATAAGGTTTGACGATCAATCAGAACAAATACGTGTATCCCTCATAAAACAAATATTAGCTTGCCTTAGCTGAGCAGATACTTAATAACACCTTACCAAATAAGATCGTCTGGTACTTCAAAATCAGCGTACGGATCGTCTTCGTCCTTGGCTTTGTTCTCAGGTTCAACATGAAACACAATATACTTTTCATCAACCTCAGCCACTTTGCGTGCAGGCTCGTCTTCTAACACGTAAAACTGGCCTTCTAATACACAAATTGCTAAACGTCCGCCCGAGAGCGCCTTTTGCGTTTGCTCATTCACATCAAGGCCCTTTACTTTATTTTCATAAGTAAAGTTAAAGGTACGCTCACCACGAATTGACTCTTGATTGTGATGCTCTAAAATTTGCTTAACACGGGCTACCTGTTCACGTTGCTTTAATTCTTCTTGGCGCGTTTTGTTAAGCTCTTCGGCTTTTTGCTGCTGCTCAAGCTTGGTTTGCTGAATATGCTTTTGCAAATCATTTGGGTTGCTTGTCGCTCCCTTCTTTTGCTTTTTCTGTTGCTTGCGCTTTTCTGATTTAGCAACTTTGGCTTTATGTGATGTTGTTAAACCAGCTTGGAGCAATTGCTCTTGTAGTGACCCCATGGCGTGTTCCCACTAAAAACGAATATTAATGCTATTTTAATCACCAACGAGCGTAAATAACAGCGCTATTGGTATTAATCTAACAAACTACTGAAAACAAAGCATGATTTAGCGCAATAAAGGTTAATTTATGAAAACCCTAGCAGTTTTGTATATAATGCGACTCAACTAATAAGCAATGTTAACGGCAGTCAATGCGCTTATCTCACTTACTCCTTTGTTCTGTTTTTATTTTTTTTGTCTTATACGCACCACAGCCATTATTAAGTTTATTTGCCACCGAATTTAATGTAGCGCCTGCCATTGCAGGCAGCTTAATGACTGCCACTATGCTGCCTTTAGCCATTGCCCCTTTGGTGTATGGGTTGTTTCTAGCCAAGCGAAACCCATTATTAATTTTACGCATCGCAATGTTATTACTCGGTGTCGGCTGTTTATTATTTATTTATGCCCCTAGTTTTGAGCTACTGTTACTTGTTCGGTTTTTACAAGGGCTGACTTTACCTGCCGCTTTAACCGCAATGACCAGTTATATTGGTATGAGCTATCAAGCCGATACATTACAAAAAAATATGACTCTTTATATTGGTAGTACTATTGTCGGTGGTTATTTTGGCCGAGTATTGGCTGCGCTCTTTAGCGACTTGTGGTCATGGCAAAGTTTTTATTACTTAATTGCTGCCATGTTGATAATACTCGCGCTTAGCATTCCCCATAAACGCTTTGTCCTGAGTAGCTCTAGTGAGGTGTTATCACCTTTAGATTATATGAAACAACTTAAAGAAGGCTCGGTACTTAAACTTTATGGTGCCATATTTTGTATGTTTTTTTGCTTTGCCGCATTATTAAACTACTTGCCTTTTATTTTAAAAAATACCTTTTTAATTAATAACACCCGCGACATTGGCTTAGTTTATAGTGGTTATTTAATTGGCGCGTTAGCCTCTATTTTTACCCCGTGGTTATTAAAAAAAATGACCTCAGCTTGGCGCTTATTGGCATTGGTATTCCTGTTTTATAACCTCAGTATTGTGTTATTAATGAGTCATTCACTGATGTTGTTTTTAATTGCATTCACACTCTTTTGTGGCGCTATGTTTGTAATTCATTCAACAGCGGCACCATTGGTTAATAAAATTAGTCACGCTCCACCGAGTGTTACTAATGGTTGTTACGTGTCATTTTATTATAGCGGTGGCGCACTAGGATCGTTATTACCTGGGGTGGTTTATCAAGCACACGGGCAAACCGCATTTATGGCAACACTTCTTGCGGTTTGCTTATGTGGGCTGGGTCTTATTTTGTGGGCTCAGCGCGAGGGTAAAAACATCACCCGCGGCTGATGTTCAGTAAAATCAAAAAAACGCAGTAAATCAGGCTTAGTTAATAACCATGTTTGGGTGTTTTCAAATGGATGGCAATGAAATAAATCGCCAAACCAAATATCCTGATCAAGCCAAAGCGTTACATCTCGTTGCTTATCGTTCATTAAGCTGAGCATTGACACACAACCTGGTGCAACTTTTAAGTACTTAGCCAAGCGCTCATTAGAGGCAAACCCTAAACGCGATAGCCCTTGCTGTTTAGACAACGATTTTAAATCGAGTTGTTTATCATGCGCGGTGATCACTAAAAAATGGCGCTTACCTTCGTTATCTCGCAAAAATAGATTTTTTAAACGTGTTCCTGGGCGATTCACCATCAGCTCGTCAGCATCTAAGCTACCATGCAACGCTGGATGCTCAATCACATCATAGTTAATATCAAGTTGGGCTAACACCACCGCTAATTTTTGTTTATCCGCTAACATACTACAAACAACGCCCTCTTAATTGCACACTTAAATCTCGCCATAGCACTTCGTTTATTTCATGCTTATCTGCACAATAGTTACGTTGTGCAAGCTCTTTATTAAGAAACTCTACCGCTTGATCTTCTAATTGTAACTTAAGCACGCTCGACTCTTCAAAATGCTCTTGTTCGGCAAAACGCTTAACATCGCTTCGGGTTAGCTTTTTATTAATATTAATTTGCTCGCGGCTCTTAGCCTTTACAGAGACCACATAGGCAAAAAGCTTATTACCTTGATCATCAACGGTGTCATAAAATTGTTGATTATTAATTTCATAGGGAGGCTCATCTACCGAGCTGGCACAGCCAAAAAGAAAAATCATGAAAACTAAAGCGTATTTTTTCATTATGTATTGTCGTTTTAGTAAATATTGAGGCCGAGTTTAACAAAAATTAGTTAAAACGGAAAAATTTGTGAAAAAATACTTGACCGAAAACGTAAAAATATTTAAAGTTCACCCCGCTTAAGACTCAGCACTTAAGCATTTACAGTACATGTAAATTAGGAATGTGGGGCTATAGCTCAGCTGGGAGAGCGCCTGCCTTGCACGCAGGAGGTCAGCAGTTCGATCCTGCTTAGCTCCACCACTTTCCTACCCTCTCCTTTAAGTAATATCCTTATTTTTATATTCTAAATAAACTTCTCTGTTAATAATGCTTTGTATTTTTTAATCTCTTTGTTTGCTTAAGTGTTTAATTTTGCTAAATCGAGATCAAAAATGCCGAGCAAAGCCCGGCATTTTTATTATTTATTGAGTTGGGTTAGTTATTCGCGAACTTGACCAACACCATTAACTAAATATTTTTCAGTGGTTAATGACTCAAGTCCCATAGGGCCATAAGCATGTAACTTAGTCGTTGCAATACCAATCTCTGCACCTAAGCCTAGTTGTGAGCCATCAGAAAAGCGTGATGACGCATTAACCATAACAACCGACGCATCAACACTACGTTGGAATAACTCTGCCGCCGCATCGTCCTTAGTACAGATAACTTCAGTATGATTTGAACCGAATTGAGCAATGTGCTCAACGGCTGCATCAAAACTTGGCACAATACGAATTGCTAACTCTAAGTCTAAGTACTCTTCACCAAATTCGTTATCAGCAAGTACAGTGGCATTATCAAAATATTCAGCCGCTTTGGCGTCAGCATTAATTTTTACACCTTCTTGACGAAGTACAACTGCACACAGATTTAAAAACTCATCAGCTACATCTTGGTGTACCACTAAACCCTCAAGTGCATTACATACACCAGTACGCTGAGTCTTACCATTAAGCAGTAAATTTAGTGCTACTTCTAAATCAGCATCTTTATCTACATATAAATGACAAACGCCTTTAAAATGCTGAATAACAGGGATTGTGCTGTTTTCAGTAACATAGTTAATTAGGCCTTCACCACCACGAGGGATGATTAAGTCAATGCTATCGCGTTGTTGCATCAACTCCATTAGTAAAGCACGGTCAGGATCAGGAATCACTGAAATTAGCGCAGTTGGTAGACCATGTTTTGTAAGCACGCTATGCATTACACTGGCAATGGCTTGTGAGCTTTTCAGCGCTTCTTTACCACCGCGTAAAATAACACCGTTACCTGACTTAAAGCACAATGCACCTGCGTCAGCCGTTACATTAGGACGCGCTTCATAAATCATACATACTACGCCAAGTGGTACACGCATTTTACGAATTTTAATACCATTTGGGCGTTCAGTAATGTCACGTAACTGGCCAACAGGATCATCTAATGAAACAATCACTTCGATACCCTCAGCCATGGCTTCAATACGCTCATCATTCAATGTTAAACGGTCAATCATTGATGCTGCTAAATTATTGTCGCGTGCTGCGCTTAGGTCACTCTCATTTTCTTTGATTATAAATTCTTTTTGCTCTCTTAATGCCGCTGCCATATCGGTTAACACTTTGTTTTTAGTCTCGGTATCGAGTAAAGCAAGTGTATGTGCAGCCTTTGCTGCCTGGCGTGATATATCCGTAATTAAACTCATGACTTCTCCAATAATGCGATATCTTTTTCTGAAATAATTGGTCCAATTGAATCCTGCATTTTTTCGCTGAATTCACTCTGCTCGTTATCTGCAATAAAGTTTAACAAGCAGCTACTGTAATTTGCTGTGGCTTTAGCTAAACGCGTACCATCTTCACTGCGAACTAAGATAGTATCGCCCACAGCAAACTCGCCATGTACTTCTCTGATCTCATCGCCACGTAAGCAACCGTCTTCACCTTCTAATGAGTCATCAAATGACCCTTCAACAACGACTTCCCCCTGCTCATTGGCGGTATGTGTCATCCAGTGAATAGAATCTTGCATTGGTTTTTCATAAGGCAAGAATACGCTACCTGGGTTTTCACCGGCTAACAAGCGAGTAAAGGTTTCTTCTTTAAAGCCATTAATAATGTAAGTTGCAATACCATGTGAAGTGGCTTTCTCTGCCGCTTCAATCTTGGTTTTCATACCACCTGTACCTACCGCACTGGTAGCACATCCTGCCATAGCATAAATAGAATCATCAATTGATTTTATTTCAGGCAATAATACGGCATCGTCATGCAGATTTGGGTTTTTATCATACAAGCCATCTACATCAGAGAAAATCATTAATGCATCTGCATCAGCGGCTGCTGCAACCATGGCTGATAAATTATCGTTATCACCCACTTTTAAATCATCTGTTGTTACTGCATCATTTTCATTAATGATAGGTAGCACGCCGTGTTCTAGCAATGTAAATACGGTTTCACGGATACTCTGGTAACGCTCACGGTCACGTAAATCACCATGAGTTAATAATAGCTGTGCTGATGGAAAATCAAAGAAACGATCCCACATGGCCATCATTTCTGTTTGCCCTGCTGCAGCCATCGCTTTTTTCATTACCACTGAACGAGGTTGGTCTGATGGAAATAAATGTGAGCCAGCCGCTACAGAACCAGATGAAACTAAAATAACCTCAATTCCACGTGCGCGACAGCGAACAATAAACTGTGCGATGGTTAATAAATAACGTGAACGACAGCCATCTTGATCGGGTGCAATTAAGGCACTGCCCACTTTAAGTACGATACGTCGCCAATTTAACTTTTGCATAAGTGCTCAACTTTCCATTTAATTTGTATTCATCACATAGATGAATGAAACCAGGTCGCCATGTTTATAAACACAGCGTCGAATTTATTTATCATTGCCCACACTTTTTACACACACGTACACCGTCTCTAAAACTAGCGTTTTAAATTGAGATGCAAAAAATAAATAGTATTAACCCAATAAATAAATCGGATCGTACTAACTAAAAAAATATAAAGTGTTGTTTATGTATCGCTGTAAAAAGCTGTGTGCGGCCTTTTTATTAACAACATACATAGAGCCTCTTAAGTCTGGTACACCAACAGATAGGGTGATGACTTAAGGACCGAGATTTAATCGCCACGATGGGGATTAAATATTGAAAGGTAATAGTTCAACTCAAACTTTTATTTATCTGCATTGAGCAAATAAACACTTTGAGCAAAACCATACCAAAGAGTACGGTAAATGATATTGTGTGTTCAAATATAACAAAACAAAGCAAAAACAATCAGTAAGAGAGTTAAGATGTTTATATCTAACATAATCTAGTATTTAAACTACAAACTTGATTAGATAACTAATTATTCGAACACGAAGTATAATACGTTAAAGTAGCTGCTTAGATCAAGGCTAAAATTCAAGCTGAATAGGTCGACACTACTAAAGCTAGTGTTTTTTGTATTAAGTATCATGTGGTTAGACTACTATAAATATGAATTATATAGACTATAAATTTGATAACATTTTAGAGAATGACGTTAACACTAAATAAATAAGTATTATTTATTAGCTAAATTGAATTTACACGTGTATACCCACTGTATTACTGGTAGGTAACAGTTATACTTTTAAACATTATTAATATTAAGGAGTTTTTACTCTATGTCAGCAATTTATATAGCCGGTATTGCATTGTGTTCGGTGCTAGCCCAATGGGTCGCCTGGGCGTTCAGAGTACCCGCTATTCTGTTTTTGTTGCTTACTGGGCTTTTATTAGGGCCATTTAGTGGCGTATTAGACCCAGATGCCTTATTAGGCGATTTACTTTTTCCTGTGGTGTCTTTAAGCGTTGCTGTGATTTTATTTGAAGGGTCTTTAACACTGCATTTTCGGGAGCTTAAAGGGATCAGTAAAGTCGTAAGAAACCTCTGCTCTATTGGTATGCTTATGACCTGTGTCGTTATCAGCTTAAGTGCCTATTGGTTATTAGAGTTAAATTGGCGAGTCGCAGCAGTACTTGGCGCTGTGCTTGTTGTAACGGGACCAACGGTTATTGCGCCACTGCTTAACTCAATGCGACCCACTCAAGATATTGACCGTATTTTACGCTGGGAAGGCATAGTCATAGATCCTATTGGCGCTTTATTTGCGGTATTAGTATTTGAAGCTGTGATGTTAGTTGGCCAAGGTGAAGTACTTAGCCACACTATAATTGCACTAGTTAAAACCGTTGGGGTTGGTTTAAGTATTGGTGTGGTTTCGGGTTGGATCACAACGCAACTGATGCGCCGCGAATGGTTGCCATTTGAGCTACATAAATTTGGCATTTTAGCGTTAGTGTTAATTAGCTTTTCGATTTCAAACCATTTAAGTCATGAGTCAGGATTATTGGCCGTAACTGTATTTGGTATTTGGTTAGCTAATCAAGATGACCTAGAAATAGATTCGGTGCTTGAGTTTAAAGAAGATCTGTCGATGATTTTGATCTCAACCTTGTTTATTTTACTCGCTGCCAGATTACAACTATCTGACTTAATGATGCTAGATAGCGACGTGTTTATATTTTTAGCTATTGTGCTATTTATTGCGCGCCCGTTGTGTATTGCTATTTCAACCTTTGGCACCGATTTACCAATGAAGTCTCGCTTGGTGCTGGCTTGGATTGCGCCTCGCGGTATAGTTGCTGCAGCCGTAGGCTCTGTATTTGCGTTAAGTATGATAGAAGCCGGTGTAGCCGATGCTGAGAAAATGGTGCCATTGATATTCACGGTTATTATCGTCACTGTGGTACTGCAAAGCTTAACGGCTATCCCTGTTGCTAAGTTGCTAGGGGTGCGCCAGCCCTCCCCTAATACTATTTTAATTATTGGTGCCAACCATGTATCTCGTGCTATTGCTCGTGGTTTAAAGGAACAAAACATTCCCGTTCACTTATCAGATCCTGCTTGGGAAAACTGTAAAATGGCACGTATGGATGGTTTGCCTTGTTATTACGGTAATCCACAATCTGAGCATGCTGAACGCTATTTACCTTTAACCACTATTCGCAGTGTTTTAGCGCTTTCACCTAATCGTCATCATAACGCATTAGGGGTGCAGTATTTTTCTCATTTATTGAATGAAAAAAATGTATTTTCACTTCGCTCATCGTCATCACATGCTAAAGCAAATAAAGACAGCGCGACGTTCTTATCACGACAAATTCTGTTTGGTGAAAACGGAGCATATGCACGCTTAAGCAGCGTTATTGCCAAAGGCGGTAAAGTGAGTGCAACACGAATATCTGAAGAATTTAGCTGGCAGCAGTATTTAGAAATGAACCCTGAAGCAATTCCACTGTTTATTCTCAAAGGGGATAAAGACAGTGATGAAGACGCTCCAGTGAAAATGAGGCCTTTTACTAGTGATATGGAAAAGCCACCACAAGAGGGTGAACGAGTAGTTGCATTGCAACCGCCTAAAATATCGCTATTAAAAGATCCTGCCAATAACAAAGTCAAAGACAATAAAAAAGACGAGTAATAACTAAAAAAAGCGAGAGTGCGGCAAAAGCACTCTCGCTTTTTTACATAGGTAAGCGCGCGCGGGTAACGACACTGGCTGGCATTTTTTCAGCAAGTTTAGTTAATGCTCTCTCTATTTTTTTATGTGTCGCTTTATCAGCTACCGTGGTGTTAAACAGCCAACGATAAGCATCTTCGAAATCTCTTGGACTTCCATAACCTTGATTAAACAAACCAACTAATCGTAATTGCGCTTTTAAGTTGCCTTGCGCTGACGCCTCACGTAAGTAGGTTATTGCCATGGTTTTGTCTTTTTGGACCAACTGCCCAACGTCGTAGTAGCGACCTAGTTGCTCTAATGCAGCCGCTAAGCCCTGCTCAGCCGCTTTTTTCATGTAATACACACCTAAAGCAACATCGCGCTCAACACACACTTTATAAGCGAGCATATCACCGTATAGGAATTGATATGATGGCAATGCCATTTTATTGGCTCGCGCTTCTATATCTTGCACTAACTGGCAATTATCTGCCTTTACGCGCGCTAGATGAGTGTTCTCATTAATTAAAGCTATTAACTCAGATTCAGTATACAGCGGCACAGCTGCAGGACTTTCTTCAGCTAAGCTATTGCTTATATTGAATAAAGTAAGTGTAAGTAGTGATAATGACCACACTGAGCAACGAGAAGATAAACGCATATTAACCACTTTAAAAATAAACTTACCAAATAATATACAAAGATCGTTCCACTATTAATAGCGTCACTTTTCTGCAGACATAAAAAAAGCTGCGCATGGCAGCTTTTTTTCAACATAAACCCAATTATGCAAATGGGCTACGAAGTATCATCGTTTCAACACGATCAGGACCTGTAGAGATAATATCAACAGGTACTCCAGTGATTTCTTCAATACGTTTAATGTAATCAATTGCCGCTTTAGGTAAGCCTTCAAGTGATGTTACACCCACTGTATTTTCAGACCAGCCAGGCATTTCTTCGTATACTGGCGTTACTTTATCGTAACCTTCAGCTGCTAATGGCGTCACGTTAGTCACAGTACCATCTTCAAGCTTATAACCAGTACAGATTTTAAGTGTTTCTAAACCATCTAAAACGTCAAGTTTAGTTAAACAAAATCCTGAAATGCTGTTGATTTGGACTGCACGGCGCATAGCCACGGCATCTAACCAACCTGTACGACGTAAACGACCTGTAGTAGCACCAAACTCATGACCTTTGTCACCTAAATGCTTACCGACTGGGTCTTGCTTATCAAGACCGTCGTAAAGCTCTGTAGGGAAAGGACCTGAACCTACACGTGTTGTGTACGCTTTAATGATACCTAGCACATAATCAAGGTGTAATGGGCCAAAACCCGCACCTGTAGCAACGCCACCAGCGGTGGTGTTTGAAGATGTTACATAAGGGTAAGTACCATGATCGATATCAAGTAGTGTACCTTGAGCACCTTCAAATAAGATGTTGTCACCGGCGTTACGCGTTTGATCTAAAAGCTCAGTTACATCAACTACCATTGCTTTTAAAATGTCAGCAACAGCCATTGCATCATCAAACGTTTTTTGGAAGTCAACAGCGTCTACTTTGTAGTAGTTCACTAATGTGAAGTTGTGGTATTCCAATACTTCTTTTAACTTAGTAGCAAATAATTCAGGATTGAATAAATCACCAACACGTAAACCACGACGTGCTACTTTATCTTCGTACGCTGGACCGATACCACGACCCGTTGTACCGATTGGTTTATCGCCACGCGCAGTTTCGCGAGCTACATCTAATGCAACATGGAAAGGCAATATTAGCGGACATGCTTCACTGATTAAAAGACGTTCACGTACAGGTACGCCACGCTCTTCAAGCATGCCAATTTCTTTCATTAGCGCTTCTGGTGATAAAACAACACCATTACCAATCACACATTTAACATTGTCACGTAATACACCCGATGGAATAAGGTGTAGAACTGTCTTTTCACCGTCGATCACTAAAGTATGGCCTGCGTTATGACCACCTTGATAACGAACTACTAAAGATGCTTTATCTGTAAGGAGGTCAACTACCTTACCCTTACCTTCGTCACCCCATTGGGTGCCTAGTACAACAACGTTTTTACCCATTGCAAATTCACTTAGAGAAAATTAGGACGAGATTTTACCAGAAAACTAAAGCAATGTTCACCCCGTTTAGCTTATTTTTTCCTCGTGCGGGTAGTAAACATCAGTGTTTCGTTAATAATCACATAAATAACAGTCATTTATAAACTTAAAATTCAGATAACAAAAAGCCCTGCAATTGCAGGGCTTTCAAGTTTAACTAAAGCTATGATTACTGAGCTTTCGCGCCTTTCATGTATTGGAAGAAGTCGCTATCCGGTGATAACACCATCACGTCTTGCTTGCCTTTGAAAGTTTGCTTATAAGCTTCTAAAGAGCGAACAAAGCTAAAAAACTCAGGGTCTTTATTGTAAGCACTAGCGTAAATCGCAGCAGCGTCAGCATCACCTTGACCACGAACAGAACGAGCATTACGTTCGGCGTCGGCAAGCATTACTGTTACGCGACGGTCAACACCTGCACGAATTGTTTCTGCTTTTTCCTGACCTTCAGAGCGGTGCTCTTTAGCAACTGCAGTTCGCTCAGCGCGCATACGTTGGTAAATAGAGCTACTCACCTCTTGTGGTAAGTTAATTTGCTTAACACGCACATCAAGTACTTCAATACCCAGCTCACTAGCACTTTCAGATGCTTGTACTAACGCTTCTTCCATCAGCTCGCTACGCTCACCAGATACAATTTCACGAATAGTACGCGTACCAAAGTTAGTACGTAGGCCATTATTTACTTTTTGCTTAAGCAGTGTTTCAGCGTATTGCTTGTCACCACGTGCACGCAGGTAAAAAGAGCTAAAATCGTTTACGCGCCATTTTACAAACGAATCAACGATTAAGTCTTTTTTCTCGCTAGTTACAAAGCGATCCGGTGTGCCATCTAGTGTTTGAATACGTGCATCAATACGACGTACTTGACTAAAAAATGGGACTTTTAAGTGTAAACCCGGGCCATAAACTACTGCCTCATCGTCGCTGTCTTTTTGCACTTTACTAAATAAAAGTACAATCGCTTTTTGACCTTCAGAGACCACGAACACCGACGAGAAAGACATCACAATGGCGGCTAATAGGATTACTAAACTAAAGTTTTTCATTGCTCTTATCTCCCGTCGTTAAAGCGATCATTGTTAAAGCGATCGTTACCACTATTAACTGTGCTGTTGCGTGACGTATTTACCTTGTTACGTAAATCGTTGATATCGCTAGAGCTAGGTAAAGCAATACGTGTTGATGAACCCTGTTTTTCCATGATTTTATCAAGTGGTAAGTACATCATATTGTTGCCGCCTTTAACATCAACCAACACTTTAGAGCTATTACCTAGCACTTCTTGCATCGTGTCTATGTATAAACGCTCACGTGTTACTTCTTTAGCTGCTTGGTATTCTGGAAGTAATTTCTCAAAGCGAGCCACTTCACCTTGCGCTTCTAAAGTAATACGTTCTTGGTAACCTTCAGCTTCTTGCGTCATACGAGTCACTTGACCACGCGCACGCGGTTCAATTTCACGGGCATACGCTTCTGCTTCACGAATAAAGCGTTGCTCATCCTCTTGGGCCGCAATTGCATCATCAAACGCATCTTTAACTTCCATTGGTGGACGAGAGTCCTTGAAGTTAACGTCAGTTACGATTAAACCTAAGTTGTAAGGTTCGATGATTTGATTTAGCTCATCCCAAGTATTTTGACGTACAACTTCACGGCCGTTTGTCAGTACTTGGTCCATTTTTGAATGACCAACAACATAACGCAGCGCACTATCTAATGCTTCTTCAAGGCTGCTGTCAGCGTTAGTGACACTAAACTTATATAAGTAAGGGTCGATTACTCGATACTGTACTTCAAATTCAACGCTTACTACGTTTTCATCTTCGGTTAGCATAAAGCCTGATGCTGATAACGAGCGAACAGCTTCGATATCGACTGGAATAACCGTTTCAACAAAGGTCATTTTCCAACGCAAGCCAGGATCTGCAATTCGGTCAAACTTACCAAATTGAAGAACGACGCCGCGCTCAGCTTCTTTCACCGTATAAATACCGCTTAACGCCCATACAATTGCAGCGATAATAAGTACAAATGAAATACCGGCTCCGCCAAGTCCACCGCCGCTACCATTGCCGGATTTTTTACCGCCAAATAAGCCGTTAAACTTGTTACTGAATTTGCGGAACACCTCGTCTAAATCAGGTGGGCCTTGATCACGTCCGCCTTTGTTATTCCACGGATCTTTGTCATTGCCATTATTACCCGGTTCATTCCAGGCCATAGCTATACTCCATTGTTATCTAAATAAATTCGGAAATTGTGTTAAATCTAACAAATCTTCTGCGTTTCTTATACTAAAACCGACATTAATCTTGCAGTTTTTAATCTCAGCTAATAAAACTTTCAATTTCAGGGCCAAAATCTTTAATTAAACGGTTCCACTCAATCATAGGCAATCGTACATCAAGCAACCAATTACCTTGTTCATCAAACCGCTCATTGTGTACTGCACTTAAATTAAATAGTGATGCTCTTAAACGCCCATATTGTGGTGCGAGTAATAACGTTTCATTAAGCATTTGCTTAGCGAGTAAATCGCTAATAGCTTCACTAAGTAATTCACAGCCTTCGCCAGTTTTTGCAGATAGCCATACCCTTATAGGTTGGCCCTCGTCATCACGATCAATACGTGGCGTTACCTCATCCAGCGCATCAATTTTATTATAAACTAATAACTGCGGTACCTCGTCGGCTTCAATTTCTTTGAGGACTTCTTGTACCTGTTCAATATTTTCTTTTCGGCGAGGATCAGCTACATCTATCACATGCAGTTGTAAATCGGCTTCACGCGTCTCGGTCAGAGTTGCTTTAAATGCAGCCACCAAATCATGCGGTAAGTGTCGAATAAACCCTACAGTATCGGCTAAAATAACAGAACCAACATCACCAATATCGAGTTTACGCAGTGTTGGATCTAGTGTGGCGAATAGCTGATCGGCTGCATATACATCTGAATCGGTAATATAGTTAAACAGTGTTGATTTTCCGGCATTGGTATAGCCGACCAGCGACACTGTTGGAATTTCATTACGCGTACGAGCACGTCGACCTTGTTCACGCTGTACAGCGACTTTAGCAAGTCGAGCTCGAATATTTTTAATACGTGCACGCAATAAACGTCGATCGGTTTCTAGCTGCGTTTCACCAGGACCACGTAAGCCTATCCCCCCTTTTTGACGCTCAAGGTGGGTCCAACCACGAATTAAACGTGTAGACATGTGGCGAAGCTGAGCCAGCTCTACTTGGAGTTTACCTTCATGAGTACGGGCACGCTGAGCAAAAATATCAAGAATAAGTGTTGTTCTATCAAGTACCCGACATTGACAAACACGCTCTAAATTGCGTTCTTGAGACGGGCTCAACTGATGGTTAAAAATGACAACATCGGCATTGTGGATTTTGACAATTTCAGCTATTTCTTCCGCTTTGCCGGTACCGACAAATAGTTTGGGATGTGGTGCTTGACGGCTGCCTTGCACAACCGCCAAACTACTAACACCAGCAGAAGATACCAACATTTCTAATTCATGAAGATCTTCGCGATCCCCATCTTTAGGTAGGTCGATATGGACTAAAATTGCCTGTTCGCCAGATTCATAGCGGTCAAACAAGCATTACGCTCCTAATTTAAAAGTTTCCTGGTTCCGTTTCTTCAGTGTCTTCATTTCCCTGTACACCTTGGAAGTTGACTGCGCGTGCAGGTACAACTGTTGAAATTGCATGTTTATACACCATTTGATTAACAGTGTTTTCCAGTAAAATTACAAATTGGTCAAATGACTGAATTTTACCTTGTAATTTTATGCCATTTACCAAAAAAATTGATACTGGAATGCGCTCGCGGCGTAATGCATTTAAAAATGGGTCTTGTAACGATTGGCCTTTTGCCATGTTATTATTCCTTCGTTCTAGGTGTTATTATAATTAAGTGGCTGAACTAATTTAATAAAGCTAAATTTTGTCCAGCTACTACTAGCTTAGCGAACTTACTACACGATGCAAGTTTTCTTCATCACCGGTTGTTAACCACGTAACGTCAGGCCAACTTCTTAACCACGTTAATTGACGCTTAGCCAATTGACGAGTGGCAGCAATACCGCGAAAAACCATTTCATCATGGTCTATTTCACCCGCAAGGTAATCCCACATCTGTCTATAACCTACACAACGAATAGAAGGCATATTGGGATGTAAATCCTCACGTAGATATAGGGTCGAAACTTCTTTTTCAAACCCCTGTTCAATCATTATTTTAAACCTTTCTGCAATTCGCTGATGTAACTCTTTACGATCATCTGGAGCAATAGCAAATTGATGAAAAGTATAGGGTAAAGGTGGCTGTTTTTGCTTTTGCAATTCAGTCATTGTTTTACCTGTTATACGGTAAACCTCTAAAGCGCGATTAATTCGTTGTGAATCATTTTCACTCATCTTTTTCGCAGCTTGTGGATCTACTTTTAATAGCTCTTGATATAAATGTGGCCAACCGTACTGTTTCGCCTGTACTTCAAGCTCAGCTCTTATCTGCTCATCAGCCTCTGGTAGAGGGGATAATCCATCAATAAGGGCTTTAAAGTACATCATTGTACCTCCAACCAGTACAGGCACTTTACCTTGTTGATGAAATTTATCAATTTTTTCTATCGCATCGCGTCTAAAATCAGCTACTGAATAGGTTTCGCTTGGGTCGAGTAAATCAATTAGGTGATGGGGTGCACGTGCTAGTTCGTCGGCATCCGGTTTAGCGGTACCAATATCCATACCTTTATAAACCAGTGCCGAATCAACGCTGATAATTTCAGTATTTAAATGCTCACACAGTGAAATTGCCAATGCTGTTTTACCAGCAGCGGTGGGGCCCATTAAAAATATGACCGGTAAATTACTCAACACGAATACCCTAATTAAATTGCGCTAGATAAGACTTTAGATCTATTTTAACTGCTTTTTCACGTAAACGTTCAATTGTTTGCGCATTATTTTGTAAGCGAGTTTGCTGTACTGCAAAGGCTTTACTGGCATAGAACCGTGTAGGTATTACATTTACCTGCCACGCTAGCCACTGTTCAATACTTTCTAACTGAGCTTTACACCCATCAAGTAAGGCATCTACCGCGGTACTCACGTCAAGTAAGTACAAGCAAACAGGCAACTTTTTAACCATAACAAATTGTTTTTCAATTAAAAGTTCAAAGCCAAGCAAAGTAAACCATGATTGTTGCGTAGCCAGCAGTTCGGTATCTTGTTTTGAGACATTGACCCGTACGGGTAATAACAATGCTTTGCCCTCAAGGCTGCCTTGCTCCTTAATTTGTGCAAGCCAATCATCCGCTAGCGCATATTTAAAGTGTGAACAATAAAGTTGGTTTTCATCATTAAACACACAAGCGCCCTGTTCAATGGTTATTATATCGACAGTACGAAGCGCTGTATCTGATACTTGAGTCTCATCTGATTGCACAAATGGTGCTGGATTATCAAAGTGATGTGCTTGCTGCTCACTCACACCTTGATAAAACGCATTTACGTCATGGTAATTTCGACTTTCAGCACGTTGTTGATTACCTGTACCTTGAGTTGCAGCACTATAAGTTGTGCTATGCGCTGAAGATGACCGACTAGGCTGTAATGACGACTTAGGGTAATCAAACGGTTCACTACTGGTAGTAGTGTGTGCATTAAATGCAGCCACTGGTGGGCTATTATCATTAGCTTCACTGGAGTTTGAAAACTCAGCTTGCAGGGGCACAACAACTTGTTTTACCGCTTGCAAAATAAAGTCGTGTACTAAGCGCCCTTGATGAAAGCGCACCTCATGTTTAGCAGGATGAACGTTTACATCCACTTGACGTGGATCTATATCAATATAAATCACAAACCCGGGTAACTCTTGCTCACCGCTGACTTCCTCAAATGCTTGGCGAATAGCGTGCAAAATAAGTTTATCGCGCATCATACGATTATTTACATAGGTGTACTGTGTGGTATTGGCCGAGCCAACCGGCAGCACCCAGCCATGTAGTTGCAGCCCTGCTTCACCTGATTGAATATGCAGTCCCTGTTCTGCAAACGCTTTACCCGCCACTTGGGCAACTCGTGTAATCGCTTGAGCAGGATCGGTTTTAGCGCGATACTGCCGCACCACTTTTTCGTTATGGGTTAACGTAATTGATACGTCAAAACGACTCAGCGCAATCCGCTTTATAAGCTCATCAATATGGCTAAACTCAGTTTTTTCGGTACGTAAAAACTTACGCCGTGCTGGGGTATTAAAAAATAAATCTTTTACTTCAATTGTGGTACCGCTGGGATGTGCCACAGGCTTTACCTCTACGGCCATATCTCTGCCTTGCGCAAAGGCTTGCCAAGCGGCTTCTTGCTGTTCAGGCTTAGAGCTTAAGGTTAAGCGAGATACCGAGCTAATAGACGCGAGAGCTTCGCCTCTAAAGCCTAAAGAGCAAATATTTTCTAAGTCATCGAGCGACTTTAGTTTACTGGTAGCATGGCGAGAAAGCGCTAATGTGAGCTCCTCTTTTGCAATGCCTGAACCATTATCACGAATTCGAATCAGCTTATGACCACCGCGTTCAATATCTATTTGAATACGTGTCGCACCTGCATCTAGGCTATTTTCTACTAACTCTTTAACCACCGACGCGGGACGCTCAACAACTTCACCCGCCGCAATTTGGTTTGCCAAGCGCGCAGGTAATATTTCAATACTCATAAAAACCTTAAATGTTGTGCGCTTTTAAAATTAACTCTGAGGAATATCAAGTTCCTGGCCAATAAATAGCGTATTTGAACTGAGCTTATTAACCTGTTTTATTTTACTGATACTAACGCCATATCGACCTGCCAACATACTCAGTGACTCCCCCGGACGTACCTTGTGTTTTGTTGGGTATTGAGACTTTAATGACGCAAACAGTGAGTCGTCAGGCGGGTTGCGTAAATAGTAATTTTTAATTGAGGTAAACATCGCTTTCGCCAAACGTTCTTGGTGATTGGCGCTTTTTAGTAGTCGTTCTTCACGAGGGTTAGAGATAAACCCAGTTTCAACCAAAATAGACGGAATATCTGGCGACTTCAATACTGCAAGGCTGGCATGTTGCGGTGCCTTTTTGTGCATTTTTGCTACTTTTTTTAATTCTTTTATCACTTCATCTGCAACACTTAGCCCTGTTTTCATGGAGTGATCCATCGACATATCAAGCAAGGCTTGTGCTAAGTACTTTTCATTTGCAGCATCTTTAATTACATCGGCAGCACCGCCAAGTAACTCTGAGTGTTTTTCTTTATCCTCAATCCATTTACCAATCTCTGAATTGGCACGTCGCAGCGACAACACCCATACAGAAGCACCATTGGGTCCCGGACTGGTAAACGCATCTGCATGAATAGAGACAAAAAAATCGGCTTTTTTCTGGCGAGCGCGATTAGTTCGTGTATTAAGTTTAACAAAGTAATCGCCACTGCGAACCATACGCGAAATCATGCCTCGCTCAGCATCAATCATGCGCTCTAAACGCTTGGCAATCTGCAAAGTAATGTCTTTTTCGTAAGTACCTGATGGGCCAATGGAACCTGGGTCTTCACCACCATGGCCTGCATCAATAGCAATTACAATATCGCGCTCTTGGCTTAACTGGCGTTTTTTAGCCGCCGTTTGTGCCGGACTAACCGCCCCTTTTGATTGGCTTTTGTCGTATAAGTCGACCACCAACCTGTTTTTATAAGGGCCTGTGGGGGCAAGTGCAAATATAACCGGTTTAACTGGCCCATTTAATTCAAACACTAAACGCACGCTGCGTTTATTTTTAGGTTTTGAGTAACGTAACTTGCTAACAATTTGATGTTTTGGTGGCACACCTGGCAATTTTTTTAATTCATCAGTGTTTTCTAAATCAACCACTAAACGACTTGGGTTTTTTAGCATAAAGTAACTGAAGTCGGGTTTATCATCGAGATCAAACACCACCCGAGTGCTATCAGGTGATGGCCAGACACGCACACTATTAATAGTGTTTTGCGCCCACAATGGCAAGCTCACTGTAAAAACCATGAGGTAAATAAAAAGTTTAACTAAACCACGACTCATTTTGATAATCACTGCCTTAACTATTTTATTATCTATTATTTAGTTTTTTGACAATTGCTACACCACGCTCACTCGCACTGTTAATAACAATTTTACGCTCATCACCTACATAACTTAGCGTAGCATTTAGATCGGGAACAGGAATAAATTCTCCGCCTTTTTCCGGCCACTCAACAATACAAGTTGCCGTTTCTGAAAAATAATCGCGAATCCCCATAAATTCAAGCTCTTCTGGGTCACCTAATCGGTATAAGTCAAAGTGATAAACATTGCCACGCACAAGCTCGTAGGGTTCAACTAGTGTATAAGTGGGACTTTTAACCTTACCTATATGACCAAAACCTTGCACTATACCGCGAGTAAATGTCGTTTTACCGGCCCCTAAGTCACCATGCAAATAAATAACTGCGCCCTGCTCTATTATGGCAGCTAATTTATTACCCATAGCAACAGTGGCATTTTCATCGACTAAATGAAAATTAAAACTACACGACATGATTACCTCAAAATTTACGAAAAGCGCATATTTGTTAATCATACCAGATTATTTATTTAAGGTGATACTGCCTCTTTTTTAAAGATAAAAAAACCGGCTTAAGCCGGTTTTTAATTAGCATGGACTTTACAGTCCTAATTTCTTCTCAAGGTAGTGGATATTTGTGCCACCATTTTTGAAGTTTTCATCTGCAAGAATACGTTTATGCAGTGGCGTATTGGTTTTAATACCATCGATAACGAGTTCATTAAGCGCATTACGTGCTCGGGCGATAGCGACATCACGGTTTTCACCGTAAGTGATCAGCTTACCAATCATAGAATCGTAATGTGGAGGAACGGTGTAGTCAGCGTAAATATGACTGTCCCAACGAATACCTAAACCACCAGCTGGATGAAAACGGGTAATTTTACCAGGTGATGGAATAAAGGTTTCTGGGTCTTCAGCATTAATACGACACTCAATAGCATGGCCACGAATAACCACATCTTCTTGAGTGAATGATAAAGGCTGACCAGCGGCAATTTTTAATTGCTCTTTGATTAAATCAACACCGGTGACCATTTCAGTTACTGGGTGCTCAACCTGAATACGGGTGTTCATTTCAATGAAGTAAAATTCACCGTTTTCGTATAAAAACTCAAACGTACCTGCACCACGATAACCAATTTCAATACACGCACGTGTACAACGCTCACCAATGAACTTACGTACTTCTGCAGTAATCCCTGGTGCTGGCGCCTCTTCCACTACTTTTTGGTGGCGACGTTGCATTGAACAATCACGCTCACCTAAGTGAACCGCATTGCCTTGACCGTCGGCCAATACTTGTACTTCGATGTGGCGTGGGTTTTCAAGGAATTTCTCCATGTAAACCATGCTGTTGCCAAAGAACTGTTTCGCTTCTTGTTGGGTTAGCGCAATTGAATTGATTAACTCAGCTTCGTTGCGAACAACACGCATACCACGGCCACCGCCACCGCCAGCTGCTTTAATAATTACCGGGTAACCAATACGCTTAGCAATTTGCATGTTGCGTTCTTTATCATCCGATACCGGACCATCAGAGCCAGGTACACAAGGAACACCCGCTTTACGCATCGCTTCGATTGCCGATACTTTATCGCCCATTAGACGAATAGTATCGCCACGAGGACCGATAAATACAAAGCCACTTTGCTCAACTTGGTCTGCAAAGTCTGCATTTTCAGCAAGAAAACCATAACCTGGGTGGATAGCGACTGCATCAGTAATTTCTGCTGCGGCAATAATGCGTGGAATGTCTAAGTAACTTTCAGTTGCTGCTGGTTTACCAATACAGATGGTTTCATCTGCTAGTAATACGTGCTTAAGATCGCGATCCGCCGTTGAATGCACAGCAACCGTTTTGATCCCAAGCTCTTTGCAGGCGCGCAATATACGAAGTGCAATTTCACCTCGGTTTGCAATGACTACTTTATCTAACATGAGAGTTGGCCTTTTACGTTGCGCTATTATTCAATGATGAATAAAGGTTGATCAAATTCTACTGGCTCGCCGTTTTCTACTAAGATAGCTTTTACTGTACCGGCTTTATCTGACTCAATTTGGTTCATCATTTTCATTGCTTCAACGATACATAGCGTGTCGCCAACTTTAACCTGAGAGCCCACTTCAACATATGCTGGTGCTTCTGGAGAAGCTGCTGCGTAAAAAGAACCTACCATAGGTGATTTAACTTGATGCCCTGTAGGGCCTGCAGGTGCTTCAGACTCTACGGCTGCAGGTGCTGATGGTGCAGTCGCGGCTGGAGCAGGTGCTGCTGGGGCGTATTGTTGAGGTGCGAATTGCGCGTACGCAGGACCGGCACTCATGTTATTACGGTTAATACGTACTGATTCTTCACCTTCAGTGATTTCTAGTTCTGCAATACCTGATTCTTCTACTAATTCAATTAGTTTTTTGATCTTGCGAATATCCATAAACGACCCGCCTATTAGTTTGTTAGTTTAAATTTAGTTTGAGTTTTGCAATCGGCTCACCGCTGCATGTAAAGCAGCGTGATAGCCCATTGCACCTAATCCACAAATAACGCCTTGCGCCACATCAGAAAAATAAGAATGATGGCGAAACGTTTCACGTGCATGCACATTACTTAAGTGCACTTCAAAAAACGGAATATCAACGCTTAGCAATGCATCACGTAATGCGACGCTTGTGTGCGTAAATGCTGCAGGGTTAATAATGATGCAATCAACCGCTTGCCAAGCATCATGAATGCGTTCAATGAGCACTTGCTCACTATTACTTTGAAAATGCGTTAACGCCACATCTAAACTATTAGCAGCGTTGTTTAAATCGCTCATAATATGCTCTAAAGAGTGTGAACCGTACTTATCGGGCTCACGCTTTCCTAGCATGTTTAAATTTGGGCCATTTATAACTAAAATCTTTAATTTTGCAGCCATAATACGCGATATATCCTATAAGTAATGAGTTAAGCGGTTACTAACTAATTTTTCACTAAAAAGTAAGCTAAAAAAGTAAGATAGCAACAATTTCTCACGTTAACCAACTATTATAGTGATTTCGAAGTAAATAGCAGCAAAATACTGGTCTAATCTCTATTTTGGGGACGAATCTTGAGGGGGAATAATGGCACAACATTACCAATCATGTTATGCCATATAGAATGGTTATTCAGCGCTGGCACGCACTGCAGCTAAGTGCTTAGCGAAATCATCCGCATTTAAAAAGCCAGTAACACGTTGTGCACTTAGCTCTTCACCTTGAGTATTGAAGAATAAAATACTCGGTAAACCAAACACTGAATATGCTTCCATTAGCTCAATTGTTTCATTATCGCTTTGGGTTAAGTCAATTTGAATCAGTTGGTAATGGCTAAACTCACTTTGTACTTGCGGGTCGGGAAAGGTGTAATGCTCAAACTCTTTACACGCTACACACCAGTCAGCGTATAAGTCCACCATAACCATGCGCCCTTCGCTATTTGCTTGTGATACGGCTTGTTTAAGCTCGGCTAAATTGGCAACGTGTTTAAACTCATTGCTTTGCGAGGTTGTTTGTAAACTCACAGCTTGTGTTGGCCAAAAATAGTTTTTGGTTAAATTAAAGCCAGTAAGCATCAATAAAACAGCCATAAACCACAATAAGGTTTTTAATTTGCCTTGAGTTTGGGCGCTTTGCCAATAATGGAAATAAAGCGCTGTGGCGATAGCTAATAAGCCTGCCATAAGCATAATAATTTCAATATCTATAATGCGCTCTAGCAAAATAAGTGGCACAACTAACATAATAAAACCAAATAAGGTTTTAACTTGTTCCATCCAGCCGCCAGCTTTCGGTAATAGCTTACCTCCCGATGTACCTAATAATAACAGCGGTAGCCCCATACCTAAACTCAGTACGTAAAGTGTTAGCCCGCCTACTAGGTAATCGCCGCTTTGTGCCACAAATAATAATGCGGCTGATAAAGGCGCTGTAGTGCAAGGAGATGCAATAAGCCCTGATAAAACCCCCATCAAGAACACCCCAATATAGTTACCGCCTTTTTGGTTGTTGCTCACTTGGGTTAGCTTGTTCATCATGCCGCTGGGTAACTTTATTTCGTACCAACCAAACATCGACATAGCCAGCAGTACAAACAATAAGCTAAAGCTAATTAATACATATGGATGCTGTAAATAGCCTTGCACTTGCCCACCTAACGCAGCAACCACAAGCCCTAATGCGGCATAGGTAACCGCCATGCCTTGAATATAAACGAATGATAGGGCAAATGCTTTTTTGGTAGACAGGTTCTTTTGACCCGCAATTAAGCTAGATAAAATAGGAAACATCGGAAATACACAGGGTGTAAATGCCAAACCTACGCCCACAGCAAAAAATATAGCTAAATTAACCATTAAGCTTTGGCTGGCTAACTGCTCTGTAAAAGTGAGTTTTTTCTCGGGTGTTGCTGCAGTTACTGGTTTTTCTGCAGGTTGGCTAAGTGCCGTAAATGCACTACTTGCTGCGGTATTTTCATTAGTATTAGTTTCACTTGCCAATACACTTAATGGAATGCTAATAATTTCAGGTGGATAACACAGCCCTGCTTTTGCACAGCCCTGATAACGCACCTTAACAACGCCATCTTCACTGATATTACTCAGCTTGCTGATAATACTGAGAGAATTAAAAAACACCTCAGTTTTGCCAAAAAACTCATCTTCAATTATTTCACCAGAGCCCAACTCAGGCACATCAATGCTGGCACCTTTGGCAATAATTTCTATTTTGTCTTTATACAGATAATAGTCATCAGCGATATCCCAACCAACAAATAACGTACTGCCTTGCTGGTCAAAATCAAATACAAACGCTTCATTGACTGGTAAAAATGTATGTTGAGTAGGTTTGAGAAAATCTTCAAGGGTATTTTGTGTTGCCCAAGCAGGCGCCATTAAAACACTTAATAAAAAAAATAAAATAAAGCGCATTAATGAAGTACCTCATCCATCCAATTAAAGTAAGCCAAGTTACCCGTTGCCACATCAACAACTTGTATTTCTGGTACTTCGTAGCTGTGAAGATCTTTTAAGGTTAAAAACACATCGTTCATTTTGTCAGCTTTGGTTTTAATTAGTAGCTTCACTTCTGTTGCTTCAGCTACTTCACCTTCCCATATGTAAATAGAACTCATGGCCGGTAAAATATTTACACAAGCGGCTAGTTTCTTTTCTATTAGCGCCATAGCTAATAAACGGGCTTCATCGTTATCTTTGCAAGTGGTAAAAATAAGTTTAAATTGCGTTGTCATAGTGAACCTTTACTTGTTTACGGGGGTCTAGCCCCATAGTAGCTGATAGCGGGTGTAATGTGTAGACACGAACTCTGTCTACATTTTGGGTCTTTGTAGTAAATTGATTTAGACCCGCCACCTGTAACTTTACTAACATTAAAGTTTATTACTTACTCTTATTAGCTTGAAAATAGACCCGACAACCCTCACTTATATTTCATTAGCACCTTAATAAGTGTCATTTTTTTAGAGAGTCTTATGTTTAGAATTTTATTTTTGCTGTTTATCATCATCCCAATTATTGAAATTGCCTTACTAATTCAGGTTAGTGACGTGATAGGTGGCTTCGCAACAATTGCTTTAGTGGTACTAACCGCGATTGTGGGTGCGAAAATGGTGAAACAGCAAGGAATGGGCGCACTACAAAACGTACAAGTGCAAATGGCTCAAGGGCAAATGCCGGCTAAAGAGTTGTTTACGGGTATTTGTGTGATTATTGCTGGCGTACTTTTACTAACACCCGGCATTATGACGGATGTATTTGGCCTACTGCTTCTTACTCCAGCTATTCGCAATAAATTAGCCGCAGGGCTTGCCAGCCAAGCAACGGTGAGAATGAGCGCGAGTATGCATCAAACAGGTACTTCAGGATTTTCACAACCTCATCAATCAATGCATCATGAGCAAGATGAAAACCGTCCCAATACTATAGATGGTGAATACGAGCGAAAAGATTAAAAATTTATCATTTTTTCTCTTGGAATTTTTCACTCTACCCCCATTAATGAAAGCAAATTAGATACACTTTTTTCTGTACTGTTCAGAAACTGTTAGGAGAACTAAAAACATGAACATTCGTCCTTTACAAGATCGCGTAATCATCAAGCGTCTAGAAGAAGAAACCAAGTCTGCTGGCGGTATTGTATTAACTGGCTCTGCAGCTGAAAAATCAACTCGTGGAGAAGTTGTTGCCGTAGGTAATGGTCGCGTTTTAGAAAACGGTGACGTTCGCGCGTTAGAAGTGAAAGCCGGTGACACTGTGTTATTTGGCTCATATGTTGAAAAAACTGAAAAGATCGAAGGTCAAGAATACCTGATCATGCGTGAAGATAATATTTTAGGCATTGTAGGCTAAACCTACTTTTCGTTTAACACACATTTTAAGAATTTAGAGGAAATTAAACATGGCAGCAAAAGAAGTACTGTTTGCAGGCGACGCACGTGCAAAAATGCTAACTGGCGTAAACATTTTAGCAAACGCAGTAAAAGTAACATTGGGCCCTAAAGGTCGTAACGTTGTACTAGACAAATCATTTGGCTCCCCAGTAATCACTAAAGATGGTGTATCTGTAGCTAAAGAAATCGAACTTGAAGACAAGTTTGAAAACATGGGCGCACAAATGGTTAAAGAAGTAGCGTCTAAAGCAAATGATGCTGCTGGTGACGGTACCACTACCGCAACTGTGCTTGCTCAATCTATTGTTAACGAAGGCCTTAAAGCGGTTGCTGCGGGTATGAACCCAATGGATCTTAAGCGCGGTATTGATAAAGCAATCATTGCTGCAACAGCAGAACTTAAAGCTCTTTCTGTTCCATGTTCTGATACTAAAGCAATTGCACAAGTAGGTACTATTTCAGCTAACTCTGATAAAGAGATTGGTGAAATCATTGCTGATGCAATGGAAAAAGTAGGCCGTAATACTGGTGTTATCACGGTTGAAGAAGGTCAATCACTTGAAAACGAACTAGATGTTGTAGAAGGCATGCAGTTTGACCGTGGTTACTTATCTCCATACTTCATCAACAACGCTGAAAAAGGCGCAGTTGAACTAGATAACCCATTTATCTTACTTGTAGATAAAAAAATATCTAACATCCGTGAATTATTACCAACATTAGAAGCGGTTGCAAAAGCAAGCAAGCCTCTACTAATCATCGCAGAAGACCTTGAAGGTGAAGCGTTAGCGACACTAGTAGTGAATAACATGCGTGGTATTGTAAAAGTATCAGCGGTTAAAGCACCTGGCTTTGGCGATCGTCGTAAAGCAATGCTACAGGATATCGCGGTATTAACTGGCGGTACTGTAATTTCTGAAGAAATCGGCCTTGAACTTGAAAAAGCAACAGTTGAAGACTTAGGTACAGCTAAGCGCGTAGTAATCACTAAAGATGATACAACAATCATTGATGGTGCTGGTGAAGAAGACGGTATCAACGGTCGTGTTGCTCAAATCAAAGCACAAATTGAAGAAGCGACTTCTGACTACGATAAAGAAAAGCTACAAGAGCGCATGGCTAAGTTAGCTGGCGGTGTTGCTGTAATCAAAGTAGGTGCCGCTACTGAAATTGAAATGAAAGAGAAAAAAGACCGTGTTGAAGATGCATTACATGCAACTCGCGCAGCGGTTGAAGAAGGTGTAGTACCAGGTGGTGGTGTTGCATTAGTACGTGCTGCTAGCAAGCTAGTTGAGCTACTTGGCGACAATGAAGACCAAAACCACGGTATTAAAGTGGCACTTCGTGCGATGGAAGCACCACTTCGTCAAATCGTTACAAACGCAGGCGATGAAGCATCAGTTGTTATTAACGCAGTTAAAGGCGGAGAAGGTAACTACGGTTACAATGCAGCCACTGGCGAATACAGCGACATGATTGAAATGGGTATCCTAGATCCAACGAAAGTAACGCGCTCTGCATTACAATTTGCAGGATCGATTGCTGGTCTAATGATCACTACAGAGGCTATGGTTGCTGAAATTCCTAAAGAAGAAGCAGCTGGTGCACCTGATATGGGTGGCATGGGCGGCATGGGTGGAATGGGCGGCATGATGTAATCATCCCCTAAACACTTAGCTCAAATAAAAACCCAGCTTCGGCTGGGTTTTTAGCAATAGAAATAAAATAAATTCACTAAACAACAATAAAATTAACTCAGTGTATTCCAATGCAACTGAGTTCCTGCAAGCTATACCAGAGTAAATTTTATTTAACATGATTAAGGATATTAAGTTGAATACAAAACCTGAAATTGTCATTTCATCGCTGGATGCAGATAGGTTGTATGCACTGATGGAGTCGTTGCCTGCAAACAGCTTTGCGGGTGAAAAAGAGCTTGAAGCAGAACTTGCACGAGCCAGCATAGTTGAGCCGCACGAAATTCCCGCAACCGTGGTAACCATGAATTCAACTGTGAACTTTGTTGTTGAATCTACAGGCGAAGAGTTTACTTTAACGCTTGTTTACCCAAAAAATATTGACTCAATTGGCGACAAAATATCAATCTTAGCCCCTGTAGGTAGTGCATTACTTGGCCTTTCACAAGGAGATCAAATTGAATGGCCAAAGCCTGGCGGTGGATTAGTAACAGTAACCATCAAAGAAGTTACTTATCAGCCTGAAAGAGCTGGTGAGCTTCACAGATAGTAGCCAAAACAAGCAGCGAAGACATTAGCTAGCACAGCCAGTCACTGCTGCTTTTACTATTTATGATTGAGCAGTGCTCTTACATGCGCAAATAAGTCACTGGCTAACATTCCTCTTTGCCCTGATTGTTCACAGGCTCTATCACCCGCCTTTGCATGTAACACAACGCCATAACATGCTGCCTCACTGGTATTTAATCCTTGAGCCATTAACGCCCCAATTATACCACTAAGCACATCACCACTTCCTCCTACAGCCAAACCAGGGTTACCATTTTCACATATCCAAGTATGCTCGGTATTATCGATTAGCGTACCTGCGCCCTTTAAAATAGAGGTCGCTGCGAAGTTGATCGCACATTGTCGAGCATAATAAAAACGATCAGACTCAACCTCAGAGGTAGTTAAGTTTAATAACCGTGCAGCCTCTGCAGGATGAGGCGTTAGCACGGTATTATTTAATTTATGAGAAGATGATTGCTTAGCTAATAAGTTTAAGGCGTCTGCATCAATAACAGTAGGGATATTGTTTTGCTGGCAATAACGGATTGCCTGATCAAAGGTTTTTTGGGCCCATTCATCTTGGCCTAAACCTGGACCGATAACTACACACGTTGACCATGCTAGGGCATCATCCAAGTGTTCACTAGTTACCATAAGCTCTGGTCGCCCGATGCTCACAGGTAAAACGGCATGTTCATGGGTATACACTTTTACCATTCCAGCACCAGACCTTAATCCACTTTCAGCACTTAATCTAATAGCTCCTGCAGAGCCGTGGTTTCCTCCTATACATAATAACTTTCCATGACTACCTTTATGGCTACTCACTGAGCGCTCAGGCAAAGGTTTAAAGCTGTCTATATTGATAATCTGAGCAGAAGGGGTGGCTAATTTCATAAATTGCTCGCCAATACCTAACTCATCGAAATACAACTGCCCGGCATGCTGCTTTCCTTTAGCCGTGGTGAGTCCTTGCTTTATCCCAACTAATGTCATTGTTTTGGTGGCCATAATGGCTGTTCCTTGAGGACAGCCTGTATCTGCATTAATACCTGACGGCACATCAATACTCAGTATAGGTTTAGTGCTTTCATTTACCGCTTTAATAATAGTAGCAACATTATCGCGTACCGTATTCTCAAGACCAGTGCCGAGTAATGCATCAATTATCACATCACACTCATCGAGTGCATCAGCGCTAAAGTTACAAATTTCACCACCGGCATCAATCCATTGCTTTTGTGCTTTTGCTGCATCTCCGGATAAGGCTTTATTCGGATTAATCGCGCAAACAACTACATGCCGATCTGCTTGTTTGATTAACCGAGCTACCTCATAACCATCTCCAGCATTATTTCCATTACCTGTAATAACTAACGTTTGTTTTGCATTAAAGGTTTTCCAACAGCAAAAAACAGCCTCCGCGGCACGCTGCATCAGCGTGTAAAGGTCTGCGCCGGTAGTATGGACTGCTTGTTCTTCATACCCTTTTATTTGTTTTGACAAATAGGTCAATTGCTCGCACTTAGGTGGCGTTAGTAGTAATGACATAAACAGCTCAATTTAATAAGAATACTTAATTTCATTTTGGGCTTTATAAATTCTTTTTCAAGTAAAACATAGTTATGTAATCTATAAGGCTTTATTTAAGGAGCTATTAATTTTATATAACGAGGATAACCATACAAGAGAAGTTAATAGGAGGTCAGCGTAAAGCAGGGCTTATTTTACCTAAAGCCGGATGCTTTGCACTTCTCTTACATTTGGAGTCGGTGTGCTACTTCGAAGCGACAGCACAGTAGAATGTTGTACTACCCACAGCGCTAGAGAGTACATAATTAATGCTAGACTCTTCTTTATTCGCCGGGAGTCGCTTCGCTCGCCCAACCTACGTGATAGTGCTGGGTGAGTGTGTGCTTTTCACTTTTCTGCAGACGTAAAAAAGCCCGACTCTTTCGAATCGGGCTTTCTCTTATTTGGAGCCTGGTAATGTCCTACTTTCAAAT